>JANOXW010000169.1:0-7101 GCA_031418635.1 Acidobacteriota bacterium | reverse complement strand
TTGAAAAATGTCGCAAAAAAGTGGACGATGCCGATACCCGATTGGGGATTAGCCGTGAATCAATTTGTCATTATGGTTGAAGATAGAATTCAACCGGCAGAATTACACTTATTTACACAAAATTTCTGACACCTTCTTACTAATTCTTAAATGCCAGGGAGTTTATGAATTTTTGTCTTCCCCACAAACCCATTCGTTTGGTTTTTGCTGTTTGTTGGGCTTGTTCGTAGTTGTTACGGTCGCCGCTCATTACCTCGTAACCGCTTGGTTGGAAATACCACGCCATTCCTGTTTTTATTTGAGTCAGATTAATGTCCTCTCCGCCGCAATAAACAGTGCCAATATAAAGTCCAGATGAATCTCTCTTACGGATGATTACAGTTGCATCCTTTTCCAGTATTAAATCACTAAGTTTTTTTTGCGATCTATCACCAAAATCTTGGTTCATTTGTGGAGTATCAATACCCAGCATTCGGATTAGATAGACTTTGCCGTCTTTGGTCTCTACATTGAAAGTTTTGCCGTCAAATACTTTTTTTACTTTTCCCTCGACAAGTATAAATAAGTTGCTAACTTGAGTATTAGAAGCAGTATTTGTAGCTTTTTGACCGGTTGGTTGGGCAGTTGCATATCTATTATTGACAATCCGAATCCGGCGCAACCGCAGAATACGCTTGCGTGCAATTTTAGCTCTTTTTTGGCGGACATAATTGTGATACGCACGCCACCACTGTTTCGAGTATTTTTTGTATCTCTTGCTTATCTTTTTTTGATTCTTTGGCTTTTTCTCATTGGCTTCCGTGTAATTGGTAGTTAAAGGAATAATCGCGCTGATTCCGATTAACAAAGCCAAAGATAGTGACATTACTCTAATAATCATATTTCCTCCCATTAATACGGAATATTGTCTGTAATGACTTATGCAGTCGTTACAACTTCCTCAAGTATTTAGATAGTATTGAAACGAATTTAGCTTAGTTTTAGAATTCTGTCAATAACTTTTTCATAAAATGGTATAGGCTCAACTGCAAGTAGAAATTAATCAGATGTAGATTTTGTCTGACCAAACAATTCTTCGGCAATGTCGAAGTTTTCAGCTTCGCTTAGTTTATTGAGGGCTTCGACTGATTTTTCTCGCCATCACTATTTTTCTGACCTCCCTTTCGGCATAATTATTTTCGGCTGGTATCTTGGCACTTGAGGTTGAGGAGTTAAAAAGCCTTCTGTAAGTTTCCGCTGATTCTAATTGAGGTTCTGCTTTAATCGCTGATTTTCCTCTTTCAAACGATTAATTTCACGCTGTTTCTCCAAACAACCTTCGCCCACATTGACTCCGTAATCTCTTGTTTTTGGTTCTTGATAGCCGACATCTTAGAGAAATTATCCATTGCCTCTGTTCTTTAACTTTTTATTGACCCATTACAACCCGTCAAAAGTTTTTATTGACTTGTGTTTTAACAACATTGTATAATATTTAATGTCGTTCAACTCACACTTTTAATCTACCTTCAGACCCTAACTTTAATCAAGGAAAAAAATATGAATAAAAGGCTATTTACCGTTGCGGTCAGTCTAATCGCATTTGTTTTGTTCACAATTTTGATTGGTTTTAACGACCGTTCTTTTGCCCAAAATCAAACTGAAAATTTATCAAAAGAAGACGATTTATCCAAATTGACCGTTAAAATCGCATCTTTAACCACAAAACTGCGGCAAGATAATTTTTCTGAAAAAAATTCGATAGCTGCATTAGCGGAGAAAAGATATGCAAAACTGGCAGATTTAATCGAAACGGACGCGGCGGAAGTTTTGCGCGTCGCCTTGCCGGCAGATGTTTTGCCAAAAATTCCTTCCGACCTCGAAAATTATTTTGAAAAGCGCGAAGAAACCGAAGGTGAATTAGAAGTCATTGCGGCATGCGAGGAAAACGACGGGCGCATTCTTTATTATCTAAACAATGGCAAAGAACGATTAAAACTACAATTTGCCAAACAGCCTGAAGAATTGCTGACGGGCGCACGGGTCAGCGTCAATGGCAATCGTGTCGGCGACACGATTGCCGTTAATTATCAGGAAAATACTTCTGATGTTCAGGTTTTAAATGCACCATTGCCAAATACTTTCGGCGAGCAAAAAGTTTTGGTTCTGCTCGTAAATTTTCAAGACAATCAAACTCAGCCTTTTACTATCGCACAAGCCGACGACGTAATTTTCAACGCGGCTAACAGTTTATCAGTGACGAATTATTACCGCGAAGCGTCTTATCAGCAAACTTGGCTGACGGGCAATAGTTACGGTTGGTTCACGCTTCCAATTAGCGGCGGCACGTGCGACTTCCGGCAAATTGCCACCAATGCTCAACAAGCCGCGACCAATGCGGGCATCAATCTTTCCGTCTATAACAAATATGTGTATGTTTATCCGAATATTGCGGCGTGTGGCTCAAGCGGCAACGCTGAACTCGGCGGCGATGAGGCTTGGATAAACGGTTCGCTGGCTCTGCGGACGATTACACACGAACTCGGACACACTTACGGGCTTTATCATTCGCGGGCTTTGGATTGCGACGGAGTTGTTATCGGAAGCAATTGCGTTACCGTCGAATATGGAAATATGGGAGATATTATGGGCGCGACACGCGGTCATTTTCACGCTTTCCAAAAAGAACGGCTCGGCTGGCTCAATTACGGAGCGTCGCCGCCCGTTACAACCGTGCAGACCAGCGGCACATATTTTATCGCACCTCTTGCTTCCGGCGATTCTCAGCCGAAAGCCTTGAAAATTCTCAAATCAACCGATTCCGGCGGACAGAGAACTTGGTATTATCTCGAATTTCGCGGCTCAATCGGGTTTGATAATTTTTTATCAACTTATACAAACGGCAATCTGACAAGCGGAATTTTTATAACTAGAAATGAGGAAAGTGTTCCGCGAGAAAACTATCAACTCGATATGACACCCGAAACGCAAACTTGGATTGATTCGGCTTTGGTCGTCAATCGAAGCTATACGGATTCGAGCGCGGGCTTAACGATTACGCCGTTATCGGTCGGCAATAACGGTGCAACCGTCAACATCAGTTTTGGCAACACACCGCCGCCGTGCGTTTCGGCAAATCCGACAATGGTTATCAGTCCGGCGGGAACTCGTTGGACGGGCGCGGGCAGTTCGATTTCATATAATCTGACCGTTACCAACAACAACACGAGCAACTGCACAAACAACAATTTTAACTTGCAGTCAAATGTTCCAAGCGGATGGAGTGCGACGTTTTCTTCATCGTCATTAAATATCAGTCCGGGCGCAAGCGCAACGGCGACGCTGCAAGTCGCTTCACCAAGTTCAGTTCCCGATGGTTTTTATTCGGTCGGAGTCGGGGCAAACAACAGTTCAAATCTAAATTATGCGGCTTCGCAAACGCTAACCTGCGCGATTGCTTCGTATCTCGGCGTAAATGTTTCAACCAATCAAACGAATTATACAAGAGGTCAAACGGTTGTCGCGGGCAGCGTGGTAACTGCCAACGGTTCGCCCGTTTCCGGCGCGAACGTAACTTTTACAATTACCAAGCCCGGCAATACCACAGTAACCGGAAACGCCGTTACCGCCGCCGACGGTTCGGCAAGTTTTTCTAATATTATCAATCGCAAACGCGACCCGTTGGGAACTTATACGGTTAATGTCAACGCGAGTTTTAATGGCATTACCGGAAGCGGCTCAAGCAGTTTTTTGGTTAGATAATCACTGGAGCGCAAGCGGCTCACTTGCAAGAGCGGTTGCTTGCAAGCAACTTAATTTTAACGCAAACGCCGTTTTCGCACTTCGCGCTCATTGCAAGCGGGGACGCTTGCGCTTCAGTCAAAATGGTAAAAAAGGCTGAGATTAAATCTCAGCCTTTTCTTTTATTCATCATCCGATTTCTCGGATGATTACGGCGTTGGTGTCGGTGTCGGCAACGGATAACAAATTTCATCTGTACAGGGCGTTGTCGAAGCAAATGGCAGACGATTGTTGTTGATGTCGTCAAGAATGTCTTTATACAATTCCTGGGCGACGCGATTCGGGTCGCCGCTCGGCGTGTAGCCGTCAATCGTCAACAATAAAATCGCCTGTTGTCTGACAAAACCGATGGAAGCAAATCCGATGCGTGGGTCGTCGTCGAGCGGGTTAAGCGGATCATTGTAATCGGTCGTGTCAACAATCTGGGCATCGCTCAATAAATTATATCTGACATCGAGCGACGTTGCCGCCAACTGCACCGACAGCATATACGCCATATTGACCGCATTGCCGTTGAGCAGCCAGGTTCTGAAGTCCGGGTAATTTGTCGGGTCAAAATCAACATTGCCGGTTCTGGTAGTTTTAAGCGGCAAATTGCGAAGGAATAAAAGCGCACTCGCAAAATTATCTGTACTCTTCATTATTGCCTGACCGTTTTTGTTTGACCAGAAACCGAGTGTCAGACCGCCTCTCGCGGGACGGAAACAAAGGTCGCCGAAATCGAGTCCGGTTACATTCGTATTTCCGACTGTTCCGCTATAAGTTCCGGGCGCGGCGGGCGCGGTTTGCCGCCAATAAGTTCCGTTCATACAGGGCGGCGGCAGAATTTCTCTAACCGCATAACTCGTGCCGAGCGGAATGCCGTCAACACTCCAATTGCCCGAAGAATCCGTGGTTCTCATAACCGGATTCGGTTCAAGCGCGAGTGGCGGCGTAAATGTAATTTCGATGCGAATTCCCGCAAATCCGACTTCGCCCAAATCTCTTACGCCGTCTGCGTCCGAATCATAAAATTTCGTGCCGCTAATCGAAACGGTTGTATCTGGACTACACGACGGGTCGTCGGGATTGAGTTGACAAAAATTTCTGACTTTAAAATTATCGGTTTTCGAGTTGGAACTTTGAAAGTTGATTACTCTTGGGTCGTTTGCGTCAATCGAAGTCGTGCCGGTTTGACGAATCAGATGAACTTTATATTCCCCGCCGTTGTTCGGCGTATCGTTATACGGAAGAAGTTGGACAGGAATCGAACCGTTACTCATATTTTGAGTACCGTTCAAATGGGCGCACATTCCACTAGCCGGTGACGCGCCGTAAATAACCCCTTTGCCGTTTGAGTTGGGGACAACTTCTAACTGTCGGCAAACCGCGTTGTCGGTCGAAAGCAACACCCCGCCACTTGGGTCGGTAACTTGAAAATAATACCTCCCGACCGGCAATCCGGCGGCGTTCAAATTTTGCGGACCACCGTTTAGATAAACGTCTGCTTTGTTGTCATAAAGATTCTGATTAACAGTCATACCGTTGCCCAAAGACGTAAAAATCGCTCCAGAGATTGCCGCCAAAGCCTGGTTTAAAAAAACGAGGCTCGTAACACCGATGGCGAAAACCGTCAATAATAATAAAAAACTTTTAACTTTGATTTTTGTGGATTTCATAATTTTTTTCTCCTAATTCGTCCTTTGTTGGGAGGAGTTAAACTTGTGCCGACCAAGATTTCGAGTAAATCTTGGATAGAGATTCATAAAAGACCGCGCTGGTTTTTTACGTTTTGGGCTACAATTCTTTAATTGTAAGCACGTTTGAAATTAGGTGAAAAAGTGAAAGTGTAAAAAAGTGTAAAAGTTTCTGTTTGATAGCAGACAAATTTGCAACCACCTTTATATTTTTAATTTTTTAATCGTTCCTTATAGGTTTAATTCCCCGTAGCTCTGCTACGGAAATAAGGAAAAATAAAAATTCCGATTCAATACCTCGCGGCTCTGCCGCGCGGAAAATTTATTAAAGTGGACATTATTGGAAATAAGATTCTCAATTTTAGTCGGTGAAACCGACGTTATAGTTGTAGCCCACATCGCTGGATGTGGGACGGGTTTAATCAGATTCAGAGAGCCGTCGAAGATGGCGATATACAGATATGTCGCCGTTTTCAACGGCTTGCACGATGTTGAACAAGTGTCCCACATTTAGCAATGAAGGCTACAACTATGTTGCCGTTTTCAACGGCTGAAATTGAGAATCATTGAAAATATTTCCTTATTTCCAATAATGTCTAGTGAACAAACCGAAAATACCAAACACTTTTACACTTTTTTACACTTTCACTTTTTCACCAATTATCGAAGACCTATCATCTACAATTAAATTGCGTTAATTCCCGAAGGTTGTTTAAATTCAACATAGCCTTACGGAAACTTTTACGCTCAACAAGCGTTATTGCAAAATAATAGAAATGACGCTACTAAATTTAATTCTAATTGTCATAAGCCATATGTCCTTTTTTTATAGGACTATTAGCCTTTTTTTAAACGAGTTAAATAGGACTTTTTTCCTATAAATCTGCTCAAAAAAAAGGAAATAGTTCCTATAAAAAAAAGGACTTTGGTCAGTTGCACAATCGAATAAATAGTTTATTATGGCAAGCATTAACCAAAAGTTAAGTAAATATTCACTAGAACAGCATTTTTACAATTTTAAGTAAATATAGGTAATTGCGAATTAAGTTCAAAACACCGCTTTTCTGCAATTATTAAATTCAATTCAATTCGGGAATTGCCGGACAAAACAGCAGAAATTAGCAAAAATTCGACTTACAGTCCCCGGCTAAAATAAACCAAAATACTTTTGGAAGGAAAAAAAGAATGAAAATATTCCGTATCCGCAACACTGACAAAACCAATCACACAGGCAAGAAAACAAACACAACCAAAACGCGATTTTTAATTCTTGCATCAATCGTCTTAGCCGCTATATCAAGCACGGTCGCATTTTCTTCAAATTCGACAGCCAATTCGATTAGCGATTTATTATTCGGCAGTGCGTCTTTGAGCGACACGCTGATGAACGCTTCCGCGCAAGACAGTTCAAAAAAAGACGATAAAACGAGTCGTTTGCGTCAACTTGCGCCCAATTCTGTAATCGGTGATTTGGCACAGGCGCGTTCCGGTCATACGGCGACGCGGCTTGACGCTACAAGGGTGTTAATCACGGGCGGCGATGCGGGCGGCACGGCGGAAATCTTTGATGCCGCGATGGGGACTTCGGCGGCAACGGGCAGTTTAAGCGTGGCGCGTTCCGGTCATACGGCGACGCGGCTTGACG
>JANOXW010000168.1:0-5525 GCA_031418635.1 Acidobacteriota bacterium | reverse complement strand
GTTGAGTCGAAGCTAAAAAGAAACTTGGCGAAGGAAATCTGGTTAATCTGGTAAAAGTTGCCGAAGCCGCGACGACATTTAACGGATACGAATAAATCTGCGCCGGACGCGTTGTATTCGGATTCAACCCGTCAGCTTCAGTAGTTGGAATTGTGCCGTCAGCGCGGATGTTTTGGCGAGTTTCCAAAACCAAAGTTTGCGGTGCGCCGGCTGCGTCCGTATTGGTAAAACCAGGGTAATGCGAGATGTCGCCACCACCGGCGGCTGTATCGGCATCGCTGCGCGGTCCAATTCGGCGAAATTGATTGGTCGTCAAAGTCGTGTCGTAAAGATAAAGCGCAAACGATGTTTGATTTGTTCCGCCGTTCTCGTTGGCTAAATCGGCAAACGAGTCAAAGGCGATATAACGTCCATCGCGGCTCATCCGTCTGCCAAGGTCAAAGATGTTGACGATTGCACCCGGATTTGCGCGGGTTGTTGTCGTTACTTGTGTCCGATTACCGCTTGGTGTGCCGAGATTGTCTAAATCCGTATAAAAAATCTCGATATTTCCATCCGAATTACTTCCGCCACTCATTCCGACCACCGGATTGTTGGAGTTACTCAAAAAGGCAACGCGCAATCCGTTGCCGGAAATACTCGGATTCTGATTGAAAATAGGTAATGAAATCGTGCCGCGGGTTGTTTGCGTAATCTGTCCGATAGTATTTGCATTCCGCGCATAACTGAAAATTTCATCGTTGGCATTGGGCGACGCGTTGCCGACAGCAGGAACTAAATCGCGGGTTGATGTAAAGGCGATATAATTTCCGTTATCATTGATGGAGACTTCGCGGTTATCGTCCGCGATAATCGGTCCGCTGGTGGTTGAACCCGGAACCGGCAGACGGCTGGGCGGCGTATTAGTAACGCGGATAAAACTTCCCACGCTCAAATCAGTAACCGGAAGTTCGCCGCCGAAAGAAAGATTTGCCGGAGCTACTGCCGGAATTTGGAAAAGCCACATTTCCGTATTAGCATCCGTCGTTAATGGATTGCTGCCGTCCGTGGTGGTAAATGTGTTGGCATCAAAATTCCCCGGATTTGTGCTATTCGGAACGGCAGGTGTCGAAGTTGTCGCGTTTGAACCGAAGGCAATCCACCGTCCATCATTACTGATAACCGGACGAAGATTGGAAATTTCAACTTTGATGTTGTCAAAAGTAGGTGATAGTGTGGTGTTCGTTAATAAACTTTTCGTGTCGGTAATTTGAAAAATACGGCGTTGAGCATAGTCGAAGATAAAAATTTCGCGGTTGCCGTCGGAATTTCGCGGATTATCAGTGGCGAGATTGCCGGTTGATTCAAAAACGACTAGCCGTCCGTCGCCGCTGATGCCACCGACAAAAGACTCGGCGGGCGATGAAGTAATTTGTCCAATCACCGAATCGGTCTGTGCCGAAACCGAAAGGACAGTTCCAAATAAAGCGATAAATGCTAAAAGAAGAAAAACGGGAAATTTCACAAACTCCTCCAAAAAAAACCGTGTATAAAACATATTGTCGAAACACAAAAAAACGACTTCTAAAAATTAAAAATTGCTTTAGGCGCAAAACATTGCATTTTAAAGGTAAAAGATGCGTCTGGCAAGCAATAAGCAAGTTAAATTGATTTTTAGATTCGTAAAAACATCTGCTTTGATGCACTAACAAGCGGAATTGGTTGACTTCTGTTAGAAATAAAAATAGTTTGTTGTGCAGCCCCGAAATTTGATTGATGAATAAAAACTACAAAATAATGATAGTCGCCGGCGAAGCATCGGGCGACGCACATGCGGCAAAACTCGTGAAAGCATTACGCGAAAATTCTCCCGAAACAACTTTTGAGTTTTTCGGCGCGACGAGTCGTAATTTACGCACGGCAGAAGTTGAAACGATTGTCAACACCGACGATTTTTCGATTGTCGGTTTGCCGGAAATTGCCCGCGCTTTGCCGATGTTTTGGAAGGCATTTCAAAAGTTAAAAAAAGCCGCGATAGATCGCCAGCCGAATGTTGTTATCTTGGTTGATTTTCCAGATTTTAATTTAAAACTCGCTAAATTGCTCAAAAAACAAGATCTGAAAATAATCTATTATATTTCGCCGCAACTTTGGGCGTGGCGTAAATATCGTGTCAAAACGATAAAAAGTTCGGTTGATTTGATGTTGACAATTCTGCCGTTTGAAAAAGATTGGTATCAGAAACACGGCGTTTCGCACGTTGAATATGTCGGCAATCCGCTGGTCAGAGAAGTTTATGCAAAAATCTCAAAAGACGAATTTTGCGCTAAACATAATCTTGACGCAGCACAGCCGATTGTTGCGTTATTAGCCGGCAGTCGTCATAAAGAAATCGCGCGAATTTTGCCCGTAATGCTTGAAACCGCGTCGTTGATGGCGAAAAAAAATGGTGAAATTCAATTTGTCATCGCTTTGGCTTCGGGGCGGAAAACGTCGGAAATCGAAGACGCGAAAAGGGAAGTTTCGAGTTTTCCAAACAATCTAACGGTTGTGCAGGACGAAACCCATGAAGCCTTAAGCGCGGCTGATGTGGCGGCGGTAACAAGCGGCACGGCGACGCTGGAAACCGCCATTATCGGAACGCCGATAGCGATTGTTTATAAAACTTCAACGTTTAATTATAAACTTTTGCGTCCGCTAATTTCCGTCGAACACTTTGGCTTGATAAACCTAATTGCTCAGGAAAGATTGGCAACAGAATTGATTCAGGCAGATTTTACACGAGAAACTTTGGCAAATGAGATGTTTCGATTATTGGAAAAAACGGAAAATAAAAAAATGCGTCAGCGTCTGAGCGAAGTTACCGAAACTTTAGGACACGGCGGGGCATCGAAACGCGCCGCTGAATTTGTTTTGAAGTTTTTGGAAACAAATTAACAGCCACAAAAAACTCAAAAAAATCTTTTTTGTGAATTTTGCGTCTTTTTGTGGCTATTATTTCTTCAATCTTGAGTTTTACCAAGAATCGCGTCAATTTGTTTTTTTAATTCTTTAATTTCATCTTTTAGTCTTGCCAAACTTTTGACGTGAGCATTTTGGCGTTTATATTCGTCAAGCGGTTGAACGGGCGTTCCCCACCAAACGCCTGGGCGGACGATTTTGCCGGGCAGAACGCCGGCTTGCGAACCGATAATTGCGCCCGATTTAACTCTCGCGTGGTCGCCCATTCCGACCTGTCCGCCGATAACGCAATTGTCTTCGATAATCGTGCTTCCCGAAATGCCGGTTTGCGCGGCAATAATTACCCGTTTGCCGATTTGGACGTTGTGCGCGATTTGCACGAGATTATCAATCTTTGTGCCTTTGCCGATGCGCGTTTCGCCGAGTGCGCCGCGGTCAATGCAACTGTTTGCGCCGATTTCCACATCGTTTTCGATAACAACCGTGCCGATTTGCGGAAATTTGACATATCGGTCTTGATCGCGGACAAAACCGAAACCTTCTGCGCCGATAACAACGCCGCAATGCAAAACTACGTTGTCGCCGATAGTGCAGTTATCTTCGACAAAAACATTCGGATGCAACACGCAATTTTTACCAACTTGGACATTATCGCCGATTTTCGCGCCTGCCCGAAGTTGTGTGCCGTCGCCGATTTCCGAGTTTTCGCCGACACAGACAAACGCACCGATAGACAAGTCTTTGCCGAGTTTGGCGTTTTCGGCAATAATCGCCGATTGATGAATAATTTTTTCGCGCTTTTTCGGCTGATGCAGAATTTCGGCAATTTTAGCAAAAGCGAGTTTCGGGTTTTTGACCTGAATCAAAGCGCAGAGAAGTTTTGACTCAAAATTTTCGGGAACGAGCAAACAATCGGCATTTGTTTCCGCGAGATTTTCTTGCTTTTCGACGAAAGAAATTTCACCTGCGCGAGCAATTTCAAGACTTGCCACGCTTGAAATGTCCAGTTCGCCATTGCCGATTAAATTGCCTTCCAAAAATTCCGCTATTGTTTTAGTTTTCATCTTTGAATCTGTCGGGAGAAATCGAAATGTCTATATTTTGGCTGGTATCGAGTTCCTCATGAATGTCGGCGGCTTCCAAAACATTTGGCAACGGACTGCGAATAATTCCGCCGCTGGTGTCGGAAATATTTGTAATAACGATAAACGCTGATTCGTCAATCGAGTTCACCGCGTCTTTGATTTTGGGAATTTCGTGCGTTGTTACGACACAATATAAAATTTCCCGACTTTGTTGGCGAATTCCGCCGCTTCCCAATAAAACGGTTACGCCGCGTTCGAGTTCTTCGGTGATATATTCGCGGATTTCTTTGTTTTTTTCCGAAACAATCATCACGCCGTTATATTCTTCAATGCCGTGAATCAGAAAATCCATCGTTTTTGAAGCGGAAATGTAAGTGAGCATTGAATAAAGCGCAGGTTCGACTCCGAGAAAACTTGCGGCAATCGTGAACAAAACGACATTGAAAATAAAAATAAAATCGCCAACGGTTAAGCCTGTTTTTCGGCTTACCAAAAGTGCGAGAACTTCCGTTCCGTCCAAAACCGCACCGCCGCGAATTGCCAAACCGATGCCCGCACCGAGAAAAAATCCGCCGAAAACCGCCGCTAAAAGTTTGTCGTTGGTAATTTCGGGATATGGAAGAAGAAAAACTGCCAAAGCCAAACCGATAATTGAAACCGAACTTCGCAACGAAAATCTCTTTCCGATTTGTCGCCAACCGAGAATGACAAACGGCGTGTTAATCAAAAGAATCAAAAGGGAAAGCGGAACGCCTGAAAGTTGCGAAACAAACATCGAAGTTCCCGTAACGCCACCGTCAATAAAATGATTTGGCAAAAGAAAACCGCGCAAGCCGAAGCCAGCAGAAAGAATTCCGAGAATAATCAGGCTAACCCGAACGGTTTTGCGAAAAACATCCGACATAGCTCAATTATGGTGTTTCTCGGCATCATTGACAATTGTTTGTAGAAAAATTTCAACGCCAACAATCTCAAAACCGTGTTCGCGTTCAATCCGACGAATAATCGGCGCACTCTCGCTGTCGAGAAAATAAACATCGGCAAGGTCAATCGTCAGATTTTTTCCGATTTCGTTACGCATTTCAAGCGCGATTTTTTCCAGAAAAACTGCGTCTGCAAACGTCAGTTCGCCTTCGACGCGCAAAATCGTCTTGCCACTTTCAATATCTTCGACCTGAGTTAAGTTCGTCGGCATTATTATCTATATGAAATTTTTGACGGTGGAATGTCAATGCGGTTTTGAATATTTCTTCTATATCAAATCTAAAAAAGCACGTTGTCCGAAAACAACGTGCTTAATTTTTTAGATGAATTATGATAAAAGTTACGGTTTTTTCATGTTGGAATTTTTATCCATCATTTTGTCATCTTTCATGGCATTATTCGCCACGTTCATAGCAGTATTTGCCTGATTCATCGCACTATTGGCGGTGTTCATAGCATTATTTGCTATGTTCATAGCGGTATTCGCCTCCGTCGTTATAGTCGCCATTACCCGCT
>JANOXW010000167.1:0-5012 GCA_031418635.1 Acidobacteriota bacterium | reverse complement strand
GGTATGAAATGATTTCATACCACTACAAAATGGTTTTGTATCGCTAGGAAATGACTTCCTATCACTACGAAATGATTTTCTATCACTAGAAAATGACTTTCTATCGCTAGAAAATCATTTTCTAGCGAAAATAAATGATTTCCGAGTGCGCTAAATCGTCAATCCCTCGATAATTTTCTAATTAAACACTCAATAATAACGCGGATTTGCACTATTTTTATTAAACCAGTCTATAATAAAACGAATTTATGCGATTTGTTTTCTCAAGAAGGTTTTTTATTTTGTTGGCGATCGGCTTTGTGCCGCTGTCGCTGTCGTGGAATTTTCCCGCGCTGCGCCTGTTTGTGTTGATTTATGACGCAATGCTCATCACGATTGCGCTGGTTGATTATTTTATCAGCCGAAAACTTCCCGAAGAACTCGTTTTAACGCGCGAATTTTCCAAACGCTTTGCTATCGGCGACGAAACCGAAGTCAAACTGCACATCGAAAACCAAAGTCCGCGCGATTTTCAACTCATTATCAAAGACGAATTTCCGCCCGAACTCAAACTTTCCAACTCGCGCCAAGCCAAATTCACCGTCGAAGCGCAAACAATGACACACTTTATTTACGGTTTGACTCCGCCGCGACGTGGGAAATATGAGTTCGGCAAAACGGCGGTCAGATTTCTGTCGAGACTCGGTTTTGTGTGGTGTCAGACCGATTTGGGCAAAGTTGAATCAATAAAAGTCTATCCGAATATGCGGCGGGCGCGTGAAATGGAATTGAAAGCACTCGGCGCACATTCGTTTCTCGCCGTTCAACGCAAAGCCGTTCTGCGCGGCGAGGGCAGGGAATTCGAGTCAATGCGCGACTATGTGCGCGGCGACGAATTGCGCCATATTTCGTGGACGGCAACCGCCCGACGCGGCAAATTAACCACGCGCCAATACCAAATCGAACGCGACCAAACCATCATTATCGCGCTCGACGCGGGAAGATTGATGACAGGCAGAATCGGCGACGAAACAAAATTCGACACCGCGATTCACGCCGCGTTAGCCTTGATGTCAGCGGCAGCGCGTGGCGGCGACAACTGCGGTTTAATGGTTTTCGGGCGCAAGGTAAAGAAATATCTCCCGCCCAAAAAGGGCATCGGACACATTGACGCGGTGCTGGAAACGCTCCACGATCTCGAACCCGAACTGATCGAACCATCATATTCACGCGCCTTTCAATTCGTCGCCTCAAACTCGAAAAAACGCGCCTTCGTCGTCATCTTAACCGATTTGGTTGACAAAGAAAGTTCCAAAGAATTGCTAAACGCGCTCAAATTATTGCGCCCGCGCCATCTGCCGCTTGTCGTAACTATCGGCGACCGCGATCTAAACGCGACGGTTAGTCAAGTTCCGAAAGAGCTAAAAGACGTTTTCACCCAATCTGCCGCCGAAGAAATCATCTACGGACGCGAATCCGCGCTAAGATTAGTTGAAACCATCGGCTGTTTGGCGTTGGACGTTACCACCCAAACGCTTGCACCAAGACTTTTAGAAACTTATTTGCGCGTCAAACAAAGAGGTTTACTTTGATTACCGGATGTCTTAGCTCCAAAGGCTTGCTCAATCTAAAATCGCCCGATAGTTTCCGTGAAAATAAACTAACGGTTTGCCGTCTGCAACGTGAGATTTCTCAATTTGTCCAATAAAAATCGTGTGGTCGCCGTTGTCGTGAGCATTAACAAGGCGACATTCCAAATTTACCAACGCATCTTCCAAAACAGGAATGCCTTCGATGCCTAAACGATAGGAAATACCGTCGAATTTGTCGGCAATCGGCGCGGCAAATTGGTTTGAATGGTGTATTTGTTCTTGGTGCAAGACGTTGACGACGAAATGATTGCTCTGTTGAAAGGCATTATGGCTTGCCGTGTGTTTGTCAATGCAAATAAGTATCAACGGCGGTTCTAACGACACGGAACAAAACGCGCTGACGGTCAATCCATGCAGATTTCCGTCCGCGTCTTTGGTTGTTACGACCGTTACGCCACTTGCAAACCTTGACAGCGCGGCACGAAATTCGTCTTTGTTTATCGGCATTTAGATTAGATTAAAAGTATCGAGAATAAACTACAAGATTTCCTCAATCACAAGAAGAGTTTAACGCATAGCGGCAGAGATTTTCAAAAACGCAAGTAAAAAGCCTTGCAAATACTTTCATATCTGCAAGGCTTTTTATTATTGGTTTTTATTCTTAAACCGATGCAGTTTTCGCATCGTCTTTTTTCGTGCGCTTCAATCCACCGATTTGCACGAGGCTTTCGCCTTTGATTTCGTTTTTCTCTAACACCATTTGTTGATAGAGTTTTCGCATCATTTGCATTTCTTCGGCGGCGGTTTTCGGACCTTCCATATCGGGTTTGTTCGGACGTTCCAAATCAATTGGATTCAATTTCAAACCGTGATCTGTCGTGTCGAGTTCGACTTCTTTGCCGCGTGCGAAGATTTCGTGACGACCATTATCTTTATACCATTGGGCAACCGTCGCATTTTGGTGCATATGTTCGATAATGTTTCTCCAACCGATTCCCGTATTATATGCACAGAAAGAAATTTCGCCTTCTTGCGTGCCGTAGGGAATAATGCACATTTCGGTGCGGCGGAAATCGTAATTGAACAAATCTTGAAACCACATTCCAGCGATAAACAAGAAGTTCCAAGGGTCTTGGCGACGTTTTTCGATGTCTTCGACAGTGCGCGTTCCATCAACTTTACCGTAATCTTTACCGCTTAAGCCAAATGATTTATCGAATTTCTTCAAAATTCCGCCGAGTGTCAAACTCTTCGGTGCGCCGTATGGATTATAATTTTTAAGCAGTGCCATTCCCATCATAAAGTTTGAAAACCATTTGCCACGCGCCGTGTCAGTGATGTGTTTCATATCTTCCACGAGATTCGGGATGTGCAAAAATTCTGGCACAGGAGCCATTTCTTTCGTTTCCTTGTTAATCATCACGGCTGTTCCGACACCGCAATTCGGATGACAACCGCAGGAAACTTGTCCCCAATCGGCTTCCGGTCCGTGAACCAAATCGGCAAAATCGGCAAACGCGCCCATCAATGAAAGCGGAAACCAATCGCGCAGAGGTTCGGTAATTCCAACTTGTTTTTGAACGTCTTGCGCCAAATGCGACAGCGTATAGCGTTGTTGCAGACGACGTTGTTCAGTTATATGTTCGTCGCGTCCGGTGAACGAAACGGGTTGAAATGACACAAATGAAACTTTTTTCGGATTGTCCAAAGCAAAGCGGACAATCGAACCGACTTGGTCATTATTTACGCCATTGACGAGTGTTGTAACGAGAACAATGTCAACGCCAGCTTCGTGCAAGTTATTGATTGCGCGTAATTTAACATCAAATAAATTGCCGACCTGACGATGCGAGTTAGCATCGTTACCAACGCCGTCAAATTGGAGATAAACGAATCTCAAACCGGCTTCAGCGGCTTCGCGGCAAAATTCTTTTGATTTTGCGAATTCGATTCCGTTGGTCGCGGCTTGCACCGAGTTGTAACCGACTTGGCGCGAATAGCGCACGGCTTCCAAGAAATAAGGCGAAAGTGTCGGTTCGCCGCCTGAAAATTGAACTGACATCTGACGACGCGGTTTAATCGAAATTGCATTATCAAGGATTTCTTTCACATCTTCCATCGAAAGTTCGTGAACGAATCCGACTTGGTTTGCGTCCATAAAACACGGGTCGCACATCATATTGCAACGGTTGGTTAAATCAACTGTCAAAACCGCACCACGTCCGTATTTAATGGTCGAAGAACCGTGATTATGTAGTTTTTCGTCATTGTGTGCTTGAATGTCGCGTCCGGGGAAATTGGCTTCTATATGAGCCAAAAATTTGGAATCAATTGCCATCAAATCTTCAAAATGTCCGTGTTCCGGGCAATCTTTGATCATCCAAATTTCACCGTCGCGTTCGATAATTTGTGCTTTTATTTCGCCGACTTTTTCGTTCACCAAAACTCCGACTTCTTTTTTGCCGCTTAAAATATCTTCACGCGCTTCAATCACACAATTCGGACAGAGCGAATCGGTTGTTCGGGGAAAACCGAGTGTCGGCTTGGTTTTTTGCCAAGATTTAAGCAATGGTTTATCTGACCATTTCGGCGTAAAAGATGCGTTCGGTTTGTATTTATTTACGGCTTTGACGGCATTAAATACGCCACTTGCGATATATGTCAAGCCTTTTTCAAAATGTTTTACAGGTCTCATAATTTTATCTTCTCCAAAGAAAAACTTTTATAATTTTTGCTCGATGTTCAATTTCCGCTTATGTATAAACAACAAAAAAGTTAAATTCGTATGTGTTCAGATTGATTTTATAATAAGGTTTTTATTAGTTCAGCGGAAAATAAATTTCGTGTCCTTATTATAATAAAGATAGCAAAAATTGTGCCATTTATTCCTTACCAATGTATTTTGTTTATTTCTAAGGAGTTAGGCGGATAATCTGTCTTTGATAGCGATCTATTTATCTGTATCAATTTGCCACAAAAGATTGCTCAAAACTCGCGGGTTGCATTGTGATACACATTTGAAATCAATTTTTTCTCGAAAATTGATCTTGGTTTGGAAGTCTTAAAAATCTCTACTTAAACTATTGTTTAAGAGTTTTCCACAAAAAAAAGAGATTGAATTTTACTCATTGCCGCGCAAAATGTTGACTAAAACAAAAATATTTGTTAATTCGTGGATTTTCGTTCTTATTTCGTTCTCATTTAAGCACCTACTTTAACGAACACTTGAAGAAAGTCTTATAAACTACTGTAAATAAAATGTTTCTGTGTTATTGAGTAATTCTTTACATCCAATTTTCTTTATGCTAAATTTGCTTTCACCTTACGAGAGAAACCCCTAAAGTTTTAGTTCTCTCGTTTCAAGAATTCTTAAAAACAATTTAGTTTTTGTTAATGTTTTATGGCTATTCGCTTCGGAACATCGGGTTGGAGAGCAATTAT
>JANOXW010000166.1:0-2349 GCA_031418635.1 Acidobacteriota bacterium | reverse complement strand
ATAGAAACAACCGTCCGGCTCAACGCCTTTTTCCAAATTGTCTTTTTTGAACGTCGTCGAACGAATATTTCGCAATTCCATCTCTTGTTCTTCGGCAAAGATTTCGACAATTTTCTCCAAAAAAACGGCTTTTTCTTCGTGTTTTTGCGATGGCATATAAATCTCCAGACAGCCTTGATTATAAGTAAAACGCGGTGCGCTGCGGCTTTCGTGTTCTTTCATCAATGCTTTGTAGATTTTCCACGAAACACCGCGCAAAATTATATGTTCCTCAATCAAAACTCGTGTTTTCGGTTTGGTTAGAACTGCTGTCATATGAACTCCTTAAGTTGCCTCAATTTTAGCACAACTTCAAATATTTCAAAGATTTTTTTCGGAATGATTTGCTCGGTTTTTATGATTAACGGAAGTTTGACTGAAACATAGTTTTTAACCTTCAATCTCAAGCGCGATTTTTAAGGCTTGGTTCAATTCATTGATTTTCTGTGCGGACAATGTGCCGATGAAGTATGTCAGTTTGGATTTTTCAACGCTGATGAGTTCATCCCAACGAATTGCGCTGTCGTGTTTCAAGCCTTCGTCAATTCCAACATAAACCTCCGTCGGCAAATCGTTTCGATTTTTATAAACAGGAGCGCAAATCACTGTTTGATAACTTGACAAAATAAATTTACGACGGCTGACCACAACGTAAAGACGAAATTTCTTGGGGTCTAGTCGGCTTGGGTTTTTGACTCGGTAAAGATTTCCTCGTTCCATATATCAACTTGGTATTCCAAATTTTCTAAAATTTCTTCCCGTTGTTCATCAGCGATACGATCTAGGATTGCTATTTCTTCTTCCCGCGTTAATCTAGGTTTTTGTTGCCGACGCTTGCGCTCAACCAAATCGCGTAAAGCAGTTTCGACAAATTCAGAACGGTTACGATAGTCTTTGGCAAAAACATCAACCTCAGTTAATAAATCTTTCGGAATTGTTATAGTCGTTTTTACTTTTGTATTCATACTTTCAAAATACTTCTTATCGCCTATAAAATCAATCATTTTTCTTTGCGATAAGGAATTCCCAAAGCCTTCGGCGCACGCGATAAGCCGATGAATCCGGCGAGAACGATGATTGTTAGAACGTAGGGAATTATTTGAATAAATTGGATCGGAACGCTTTCGCCCGACGGCAGTTTGAGGTTGCCGAGTTGGATGGTCAAGGCTTCGGTCAGACCGAAGAACAGACACGCAAACAGCGTCTGCCACGGTCGCCATTTTGCCAAAATCAACGCGGCAAGCGCGATGTAACCGCGTCCCGCCGTCATATTGCGCGTGAAGAGCGAAGATTGTCCGATTGATAAATATGCGCCGCCTGCCGCCGCTAAAACGCCTGAAATTATAACGGCAGTGTAGCGCAATCTGATAACTTTTACGCCCGCCGCATCTGCCGCCGCTGGATTTTCGCCCGTCGCCCGAAGGCGCAAACCAAACGGCGTTTTATACAAAACATACCAACAAATCGGAACAAGTGCGAAAGCCAAAATTGAGGCAAGCGACAGACGATTGAAATATTCGGGCAAAAGATAGATTTTATCAATCTGCGGAGTCGAACCCGACGAATCGTAAATCGCGCCGCTAATCACGGCGGGCAAGCCAATCATCAAAAAGTTTATTGCCATTCCCGAAACAACTTGGTCAGCTTGAAATTTGATACAGGCAAGCGCGTAAATATACGCCAACGCCGCGCCCGCAACCATTCCCGCCAACATTCCGAGATACGGATTGCCGACTTCGTAAGTAATCACCGCACCCGTGAATGCACCCGCCAACATCAAACCTTCAAGCGCAATATTGATAACGCCCGAACGCTCCGAAAACATTCCGCCAAGTCCGGCAAAAATCAACGGCGTGGCAAGCCGTATCATCGAAAAAAAACCTGAAATAATTAGTGTAATTATAAAATTTTCACTCATACTTTCCCCTTCGTTCTTGTTGTTTTTGAGTATCTTTGCAGACAAGCCACAAATAAAATGATAATCGCCTGCAAAACCCAACCGATGTCTTTGGAAACTCGCGGCGTGAAAGCGTCAACGAAAATCTCGCCACGCGCTAAGATGGCGAAAAATATTGCCGCGATGAAAACTCCCAACGGATGATTTCTGCCAAGAAGCGCGACGGCGATTCCCAAAAAACCCCATTCGGCTGAAAATCCATCGTAATATCGGTGGCGATAACCCAAAACTTCGCCAATTCCAACCATTCCGGCGAGTGCGCCTGAGATCGTCATAGCAATAATAATTTGTTTGCCTGGCGAGATTCCGCCGTATTCCGCCGCGCTCGGATTTTCGCCGACGGCGCGGAGTTC
>JANOXW010000165.1:0-3381 GCA_031418635.1 Acidobacteriota bacterium | reverse complement strand
AAAATAATCATCTTCGGTCAAATCAATTCCTTCGCCCTTCAAAACCTCTTGATAAGCCTGCATCTGCAAACGCTCATCATCAATAATAATCCCGTTAAAGTCCATCAAAATTGCTTTTATCATAAATGTTCAAATCTCTCTCTGTTAGAAAATTGATTTAGTTTATCACAAAAAAACGGCTTGAGATTAACCAAGCCGCGATAGAAAATCAAAGTTTCCGGCATTATTACAAATGCCGATTATAAATAGATGTTAAGCAGAAATGCTTTTTAGTCTTGTCGCTAAAGGCGACCAACAATATAGCGTAGGATGCAATGAGTGAAACGAATGAAACCCTATGTCAATTTAGTCAATCATTCGCTCGCTGAAAGTGAGCAACAAGCGCGTGATTGTTCGACACTTTCAGCGAGCGAATGAATCGTTTCATCAACGTAGGGTTACGCTCATTATCATTCGCTTCACCCTACGCTATAATGTCCGTCGCTTTCAGCGACAAAAATCAGTATTGCGTAATATCAGTTATAAAGTAATGGTTACGGAGTTTGAAGGTTCGGATTCACCGGCTTTGTTGACGGCGATGACGGTGTATTCGAGTTCTACGCCGCGCGGTTGGTCAACCAGCGTCGCTTCCGAAATAACTGACGAACCGGCTTCTTTCATATCGCCGCCGGCATTGAGTTCGCGGCGGAGAATTTTATACATTTCCACGCGCCCGCCACCAATCGGGTCTTTCCAATCAGCCTTGAACCAACCCGCGCCAAACTTGATTATCTCGAACAGACGCGCTTGCGTCGGCGGTTGTTGTTTCTGCGGCGCGGCGCGTGCCGACCAACTGATGAGTTTCAAAATGGCATCATCGCCCTGCGCGATAAATTCGGCGTATTCGATATTTTCCTTCATTTCATCGGACAACAGACCTATTTCGCCATCCTTCGTCTGAGTCGCGGATTTTCTCGTTGCTTCGGCGGCAACGACATTGTTGATACTGCCCTGTGTGCTGTTCAATCGCGTCCCTTGTGCCGCCACATCAATCGGCGGATTAGGAAAAACAGTCGGATTTTTCGCAAATCCGCTCATCATCTCCTGCGCCAACATCATTATTCCATCCTGCGTCGTCGGAAACTTTCTTTTCGCCATTTTATCGTATTCTCCTGTAATTTATTGAACTTAGAAACGTGCCAGCCATTATAAACCCTTAATCCGCCATTGCCAATGTTCAATTCGCAAGTGTCAATCGTCTATTCGCAGTAGCTTATCGCCTATTCGCAGTTGCCAATGCTCAATTCGCAGTAGCTTATTGCCCATTTGCCACATCTAATCGCCAAGAATCCATTGCTTTAAGGTTTTTCGGGAACTTTAAGTTTATTATCCCTAAAGCTAATTATTATTTGCCGTTTAATATAGGGCTTATCACCTTCAAAACAAGGTCTTATATCATCTTCTCCGTATTTACAAACTTCTGCTATACCTTTAATTTGTCCATTATCAATTGACTTCAGGTAAAAATTTCTCCAAAACTTTCCACCTACTGCATCGTCTGTAACGCCTTCATATTTCCCATCATTATTTCTAAAAACAGCTACGTTTAACCCCCAATTATTTCCTCCTCCCATACCTTCTAAAGTAAATTACACTACTACATCCTCATCACCATCACCATCAATATCGCCATACACGATTGTTCTAAATTGCTTCGGTTCATCAGCATTACCAGAAACTTTTGCAACACCTGCAATGTAACGATTTATAGTTGTTTGTAATTGTGCTTTATCGGGCGTGGGTTTCGGAGTAGCGATATTGCCAGCATTTACATTTTCTGAATTAGAGTTGTCTTCACTATTTGAATTATTCGCTAAATTTGCAGAAGAATCCGCGTTTGAAGAATTTAGATTAGAAGAATTGTTTGATAAATTTTTAATCGGAGAAGAATTTGAAGAATTAACAGGTTTGGAACTGCTTAACTCGGAATCATTTCCAAAGAAATTAGAAACTGAAAAGCCAATTAACGCAATACCGCCAATAATTAGACCGCCAACTAAAACTGAAATAAGCAGATATACCAAATTATTTGTTTGTTTCGCTTGTGGCTCAACAGAACGAAAAATTGTTTGAGTTTCATCCGTTTTGATAGGAACATTTATATCCGTAATTGTGGAATTTGAAATAGTCGAAACAGGCTCAACAGGTTTTGGCGAAGGTTCGGTTGGTGGAACTTGATAGAAAGGAGTTTTGAAAGGCTGTTTAGAATCTGCTTGGAGAAATCGGCGTAAATCTACCCGCATTTCATCACTTGTTTTATAACGATTTTCGGGCAGTTTGGCTCAAGAATTGGCAATTATTTCTTTTAATGCGGACGGCACAAAATCTGGCAACGGCGCACATTCGCGCATTATTATCGCGGGAAACAAAACCGAAGGCTCTTTTTGCGGAAAAGGAAGCGTTCCCGTCAAAAACTGATACAGATTTACGCCGACTGACCAAATATCCGTTTGAATCGAGCGTCTGCCGTCCAACGCTTCGGGCGACATATAGGCAAATGTTCCCGAAATATGTTGGCTTTGACTCGCCATTGTCGTTCGCATTGCGCGTGAAATGCCGAAATCTGCAAGACGCGGCGTTTTGCCTTGCAATAAGATATTCGCGGGTTTCAAATCGCGGTGAATGATGTTGCGTGAATGTAGAAACTCCAAGCCGTCGAGAATCTGAATCGTCGTTTCAACGGCTTTTTCAATAGACATTTTGCCGTGTGTCTTTAACCATTGTTCAAGCGAACCGTCGGGCGCGTATTCGCTGACGATAACAACTTGCCCGTCTTATTCGTCGGCATCAATAATCGGTAAAATGTTCGGATGTCCGCTTGACTGTTCCCACAGCGTCGCTTCCTGTCTGATTGCCTCGTGGTCAACCTGGTCGTCAAGCGGCAGTTTGACGGCAACTTTGGTCGTAACGAATTTAGATTTGCGTTCCGCCAACCAAACTTCACCGAATCCGCCTTTCCCAAGTTTGCCGATAAGCGTGTAAAGTCCGATTTGCTGACCTTCGTGAAACATATATTATCTTGCCGAATCGCGCACCTTTTTGAGCCACGCGGAACGCTTTAATGTTTCGCTTTCCGCTAAAAATTGCGTCAATAGTTCGCTCGTTACTTTGGGCAGAGCGCGGCTCGTCGTGGATTCGAGATATTTTTTGCCGTCGAAAAGATGAATTTTTACGTTATTGTCCGCATAACGCCAAATTTCCGGCACTTTGAATGCCGCGTAAATCGGAAAACGATTGATTGAAGGGCTGAAAATATCAACTTCGATCACTAAATCGGGCGGAAACTGTTCGAGGTTAATTTTCTCCATTCCGAAAACTTTGTCATAACTCTGCAAATAGAAA
>JANOXW010000164.1:0-6195 GCA_031418635.1 Acidobacteriota bacterium | reverse complement strand
AGAACGCGATTCGACACCTGATTCAACCAATTCTTCCGTTCTTTTTAACTCACGGTTCGCCGTATTCAAATCAACCTGCGCTTTATCAACATCTGTTTGCGACGCGACTACTTGTTGTCGGGCAGAAGCGACTTGCTCTTTAGCGGAAGCGACTGACTGCAACGCCGTATCAACCGCCGCTTGCGACGCATTCAAACCTTGTTGCGCTTGCGAAAGTTGATTTTGTGCGGCTGAAATTTGCGACTGCGTTACCTGCGATTCGCTCTGCGCGGCTTGCAGCGAAGCGAGTTGTGCGTCGGTGCTTGATTGTAATTGCGTCGGGTCGAGTTTAACTAGCGGCGTTCCGGCAGTAACTTTATCGCCTTCTTTGACGTAAATTTCTTCGATTCGTCCCTGCACTTCGCTCGTCAAATTGATAAACTGAATCGGGCGCACTTCGCCCGAAGACGTTACGGTTGAACGCAATTCGGGTTTGGTTTCAATCTTGACGACGGTTACTTCGGGTGTGTCTTTGCGCGTGACAAAAACACTGCCTATAATAATAGCGGTTAATAAAACGACGGCGGAAACGCCGATAATTATTTTACTTTTACGGCTCATAGCCATATTTTTTGTTCCTCTTAAAGTGGAGTTTTGGTTAAATCCAAATTGATTTACGCAAATTGAAAATTTGTCTGCGTCAATGCTTTACTACGTCAAAATAAATAAAAGAGTTTCAAAAAAGAAGTGAAGATGAAGCGTTGTGATTGTTGTAATTTTTACGATAAAATCTAATTCATCAACGATTGATGGATGAATACCAAACATTTAGGATTTACGAACAGAGAAATACGGGTTAAAATGTTTTTGTAAATTCTGTTTAGACAAACGCAAGGTAGAATGAAAATGATAAAATGCCAGACTTGCGGGATGGAAAATCTTGACGGTTCACAATACTGCGATGAATGCGGGGCAATTTTGGGCGGCAGCATAATGAACAATCAGTTGGAAAATGCCAGACCACCCGAAACTCCAAATTTTCAGCCGCAAATATCGGAAATGCCTGTTTTTCAGTCCGGTAACGCAACATCAGTCGGGATTTCGCCCTTTTATGAAGAGCCAAAAGCGGTAGAAATGTCGCTTGTCAAAGAAGAATCGCCGAAAGCGAAGGGAACTTATGCGACACTCGTGATTGAACGCGGCGAATCAATCGGAACAGAGTTCGCACTATCGGCGAATGAATCTTTTATCGGGCGATGGGACGCAGACAATGGGATTTTTCCCGATGTTGATTTGGACGCGCACGACCCGGAAGCCAAAGTTTCGCGTCGCCACGCCCGCGTTATTCACGCAAAAGGACGCTATATGGTTGAAGATTTGGGTTCGACCAACGGAACTTTTGTTAATCGTGGTCGGCGTTTGATTCCCGGAACGGCTCATCTGCTCAATGACGGCGATGAGATTATTGTCGGAAAAACATTTCTAAGATTTTATATCAATGAATAGTTTTTCAGAAATTCCAACATCTTTTTAACAGAGGAAAAGTTAATAAACAAATGGCATATTGTCCAGAATGCGGCGAGAAAGTCGCTGAAATTGATGTTTTTTGCCCCTTTTGCGGAATAGCTCTGCCGACGGTTTCGTCTGCTAACCAGGACGATTTATTTGACAGCACCATCGTCAATCCGCCGCTAAAGACCGATTCGCCGGAAATAATTTCTCAACCGGATGAAAATCTAATAATTGACGAACCCGCGCCGGAAGTTGCCGACAATAATAAAGCTATCGAAAATATCGAGCAAAACGATTTGGAATTTCCCGCCCAAACTACCTCTGAAAACTGGCTTACAAAAACAAAATCGGTAGATGTTCCGGCAGAAGTCTTTAATAAGGAAATTATTGCCGACACAACTTCTTCTGAAAATTCACAAATCGAGCAAGAAGATGATGGAATAATTTTTGAAGATGTAAATACTGAGCCGAACGAATCGGTTGTTAATGAATCTATAGGTGAAATTGCAGTTAAAGACGATGATGTTACCGAAGAAGATATTAATTTTGGCAGAATCGAAGAATCATTAAATAAAGATTTGATTTTTGATGAATTTGATGATGAAAAAGCAGAAATTCTGAGTTCACCAGCCGAATCTTTTAATACATCATACGAAGAATCGGAAATTAAAGAAATCCCTTCAGCCGAAGAACCTGAAACAACCGCCGAGGAATTGATTTCGCAAACATCTGAACCCGAATTTGTGATGACAATTCCATACGTTGCGCCATCGAGCAGTCTTAAAAAAGAATCTGACATAACAAAATCGGCGGCGGCTGAAATAAGCGATGAAATATCTTCAGCGGAAAGTGTTGATGAAGCAGTCGTTGAAGATCTGACAGTTCCAGAAGAGGCAATTAATAAACCTGTCGAAGAACTTCCTGAAATTGAGTGTCAACCGTCGAAATTTGATTCGGTGAGCATCAGAGAAAAAGTTGAGCCGAAAGATGAAGTTATAGAATCGGCTGTAATTCCGGCATTTGAACCTCTAGCCGAAAATTTAAATGTCTATCAATCGCCAAAATTGGATGACTATCAATCGCCAAAAAAAGAAAGTCGCTCACACACTTCGCCGAATATGGGAACCGGCGACACGGACGGCAAAAAACGTGCGAAACTGCAACCGTTGGACGAAGGCGCGATTTTGAATGGGCGTTATGAAATTGTCCGCAAAATTGGCGGCGGCGGAATGGGCGCGGTTTATCTTGCTTCGGATAAAAATCTCGGCGGTGTGCTACGCGCCGTCAAAGAAATGGTGCAATCGTATATCGAAGAAACCCAGCAAGACAAAGCAGTCAGCGACTTTAAGCGCGAATCTATGCTTTTGACTTCGCTAGAACATCAATCAATTCCGACCATTTACGATTATTTCTTTGACGAAAAAGAGGCTCGCTTTTATCTCGTCATGAAATATATTTCGGGTGGCGATTTGGCGGCGCGGATTCGTTCTGCCAATCAAGGTCGGATTGACGAAAAAGAGGTAACTGAATGGTCAATTCAAATTGCCGATGTTTTAGATTATCTGCACAATCGCCAACCGCCGATTGTCTATCGTGATTTGAAGCCCGCCAATATAATGATTGACGGCAATTCGGGGCGCGTGATGTTGATTGATTTCGGCATTGCACGATGGATCAATAAAGAGGAAAAAGGGGTAACGGCAGTCGGCACGATGGGTTATGCGCCACCCGAACTTTTTAGCGGAAATGTCGAATCGCGTTCTGATATTTACAGTCTTGGCTCAACGATGTTTCATCTTTTGACAGGTGCAGATCCACAAAGTAATCCGCTGTTGATTTTTGATTTTCAAAAACATCCGCGTCCGCGTCAGATAAATCCGCAGTTATCCGACCAGATGGAAAAGATTTTGATGAAGTCGGTTGAATATAGTGCAGAAAACCGATTTGCGTCTGCGGCGGCGTTGCGCCAATCTCTTGAAGAACATCTGGCAAATCTGAAAGCAAATAAAATTACTTTCGGAGTTGGACAAACGCCAACCGTCGTGCCGTTATCCGATGAACCCGTTTTTTGTGGTTTCTGCGGACAAAGAATTGTCGCAACCGATATGTTCTGTGCGTTTTGCGGGGCGAAACAACCACTTGCTCAACATGCTGGTCATTCTGAAAGTTATGCTTCGCCCCCACCGACTGCACGACTGATGATTATCGGCACTAACGAACTCGAAACGCCGGCTTATAAAATTGAGAAAGACGAAAATTTAGTTGGCAGACGCGACCCGATGTCGAATATATTTCCCGAAGTTGATTTGTCAAAATATGACCCGCAAACCAAAATCTCGCGTCGCCACGCCCGAATCTGGCGCGAAGGCAATCAATTTTTAGTTGAGGATTTGGGTTCGTCAAATGGAACAGTTGTTCTGCCGGTAATCAACGAAACCGTGCGGCTTTTGCCACACCAACCATACACTTTGTCTAACGGCGATAAGCTAAGACTCGGCGATACGACTTTGCATTTTATTATCGGATAACCTTAATCTAGGTTTCAGGTTTCAGGTTTTTCCTCTTACCTAAAACCTAAAACTTATTATGAGTGCGCGAATAGAAAGAACAGTTCCGTCAAGGCGAACAAAAACTGAACAAATTATTTTAGAGTTTCCGGCGGAACGACTGAAAGCTCCGTTTTTGCTGCGTTGTGGAGCAATTTTGATTGACTATATTTTAATTGTCAGTATTCCGATTATCAGTCTTTTAGTAAGTCGTTTGATGGGCATTCCCGATGCGAAACTGCTAAATAATGAATTTACAAATCTTGGTTGGTTATTGACGATTTTGCTTGCTCTGACAAACTTGATAATTTTTCCGTTATTTAGCGGTCAAAGTATCGGAAAAATATTCACAGGGTTACAAATTGTTAATCAAAATGGTACTGAAACAACTTTCAAACAGCTTTTATTACGTCATTTAGTCGGTTATCCGTTGACGATTTTATCGCTTGGATTAGGTTTTTTATTCTCGCTTTTTAATCAAAAAGGACGCGCCTTGCACGATTTTCTGGCAGGAACTATGGTAATTTATGGAAAGCGACAAACTAAAGCAATTACGAATTAACAATTACGAATTACGAATTAACAATTACGAATTAAAAAGAATTTTGCGCGTAATTCGTAATTGAATAAATTCGTAATTGAATATATGCCCCAACTAATCATTAAAACTGCTGACCGTCCGCCCGAACAATTTCCACTTTCGCGGTTGCGGGTAACTATCGGACGTTCTGCCCGGAGTGATATTTGTATTCCCGACGCATTTGCTTCAAGGCTCCACGCCGAAGTCAGAAAAGAAGGCGATGCTTATTGGTTGCAAGATTTAGGTTCGGCAAATGGCACACGCTATAACGGTTCGCACGTTACGATGCCGATTCCGCTGATTTCGGGCGGCGAAATCCAAATTGGTGAAACATCAATAATTTTTGAAGATGAGCGACTGACCAAAAATAAAAACGCAACTCTGATAGCCGATCATACGCAAATGCTTGATCCTTCGGTAACCATTTCTTTTTCGAGTGCGAAAAATTCGACGGCGGGAATTCTCGACTCACAATTTTCAACCAGAAACGAATTGCTTGGTTTAATCAGCAAAGTTGGTGTTGCGCTACTTTCTTCAAAGGGTTTGGATGATACTTTGAATCAAGTTGCCGAACTCGTTTTTGAATCTGTGCCGGCTGAACGATGCGTCGTCATGTTGCGCGACGAAACGGAAGCCGACGGAATGAAAATTATGGTGGCGCGTTTGCGTGGCAAAGAAGAACAAATCGAACAAGTTCGCATCAGCACAACCGTCATGGATGAAGTGATGAAGAACGGTAAATCCGTTTTGACTTCAGATGCCCAACACGATCCGCGGTATGCCAGCCAAACGATGGCACTTCTCGGCATTCGGTCGGTTTTAGCCGTGCCGTTAAGTGTTAGCGATAGAGAGGTTTTCGGAATAATTTACGCCGATTCGCCGACTGACAAATCTACATTTTCCGAAGAACATCTGAATATTTTGACGACTTTGGCTTCGGTTGCTTCGATTCGCGTCGAAAATGCGAGATTATTGGAAGAACGCTTTGAACGCGAAAGAATGGAACGCGAACTCGAACTTGCTAAAGAAATTCAGCAAAGTTTTCAACCTTCTGCGCCACCCGTGATGGACGATTACGAATTTCAGGGAATTTCATTTTCCTGTTATGAAATCGGTGGCGATTATTATGATTTTATTTTGCAACACGACGGAAACACCTTGATTGCTCTCGGCGATGTGTCGGGCAAAGGAACAGCCGCCGCGCTTTTAATGTCGAGTCTCCACGCTTCGATTCACGCGCAGGTTGCCGCCAAAACTTCACTTTACCAAATGGTTAAATCGGTGAACTTATATCTCGCTGAAAATACGCCGACCAATCGGTTTATCACGCTTTTTATTGCCTCGCTGGATACAAACACCGGAATTCTAAATTACATCAACGCCGGACATAATCCGCCTTTGGTCGTCCGCAATACAGGTGAAACCGAAGAATTGGGTTCGGGTGGTTTTCCTCTCGGAATTTTGCCGATGGCAGAATACGAAATCGGTCAAACCCATTTAGATAAAGGCGAGGCGTTGGTTGTTTATTCCGACGGAGTTTCCGAAGCCAATAATTTGAAAGGCGACGAATACGGGTTG
>JANOXW010000163.1:0-2196 GCA_031418635.1 Acidobacteriota bacterium | reverse complement strand
GGAAAATCGTCCGCGTCAAATTTCCGTTCTGCCTGTCGTCGAAAGCGAAAAATGCGTCGGCTTGATTAGACTGCACGACATCGTGCGAAGCGGATTATGAGTTTATACGAAGAATGTAATTCACTTTTGAAGAAAATTTATATTGATACGACTCGTGAGATGAAAGAAATGCAGAACGAAATATGGATAAAGCGGACAAATCAGGAACGCGCCAAGTTTATGTTCGGAATGTTTGCGACCAGGCGAAAAATGCTCATCAATTCTTTGCCAAAAGATTTGTCGCCATAAGAATACAAAAAACAAATCTATGAGCGAACTTACGGCGAACCTTTGCCCGATGATTTTTTCAAAGACGAGAATTGAAAAAAATAAATTAAACCAATGCTCGTCTCAGATAGCCTTAAATCGTTTTCGTTTAGGAAAAATTACACGACTTCTTGACCACATTTGAAAAAAAATTAGTTTTTTGCAAATTTTTTATAGACATTCATATCTATTGGTGGTATAAACTTCAAACATAAGTTCAATTTACAGACTGTTTGAATAGTGTATCGCCAATTTCAGTCGGATTAGCAGTAAGGCTAGTTTTCTCTGACTTTAGTTCTCGTTGGAACTTTAATTTGAGAAATGAGGGTTTGTATGCCTTCAAGACGTTATTCGCAGGAAGCAGCGTTACGATCAATCTACTATTGAAAGCAGTCAGGGCGAAAACTAAGTATCTACTTTTCGACCAATGTGCCACTTTTTTTTAATTGCTTTTTAGATTGAAAGCGAAAATTTACAGGAGGGAATTCAATGAGAGATGTTAGAAATTTTATGGGTTTGAATAAATCAAACTACAGCCGATTGTTATTTGTTTTGCCAGTTCTTGCACTATTTGCAGTAGCAAGTTTTTTTGTTTGGCAACCATCGGCGGAAATGCAGGATAGAGGCGACGGACAATCGCGTATTCAGGGCGTTAAAGGAAATACGACCGGGGGAAATGCTCCCCAAGCGATTGTTTATACAACAACCACGATGACCGGACAAACCATTGTTCCGGGAACAGTCAATACCGGCAACTCAGGTGATGATGTAACGACTGGTATCGCTTTGCCGTTCACATTTAATTATTACGGATCACCGGTTAGTGCGGCTAACGTGAGTTCAAACGGTAATTTGCAATTTACCAGCAACAGCACGGCATTTACCAATGTCTGCCCGTTGCCGGCGGCGGCATTAACCGATCCGATTATGCCATACTGGGATGATTTGAGAACGGATACTGCCGGTAGCGGTATCTTTACATCGGTTAGCGGTGCAATGCCGAATCGTATCTTCAACATTGAATGGAGAGCAACAACTTTTACCTCAGCTGCACCGGTGAATTTCGAGATTCGGTTGTATGAAACGACCGGACAAATTGATTTCGTCTATGCCACAGTTGATGGCGGCGGATCCAGTGCCACCGTCGGTGTGCAAAGAGGCAATGGCGGAGCAGGCGGACAATTTAACGTAACCACGTTTTCTTGTAACCAAGCCAATTTGTCAGGCGGCTTAAAAGTAACTTTCTCGCCGGCGGACATTCCGACACCGACACCGACACCACCTCCAGGCAGTTGCCCGGCAACGATTACACAGTCAAGCACGCAAACTATAACAACAGGAAATTCCGTGTCTTGTAACCAAGGCGGACTGCACCGCAACAATAGTTATTTCCGTGCATTCAATTTAGCTAGTTACGGTATTACCACTAATTATAATGTTTCTTCCGTCCGTTTGGGAGTTGAACAAGCAACCGCTACCAGCGGAACACAACCCGTAACAATCAATCTTTTTGCTAACAATGGCGGTGCATTCCCCGGTGGCACAAGAACAATGATTGGAACGACAACCGTGCAGGTAGCCAATCAGTCGGGAACAGTACTTTCCGTACCGATTACTGCCACAATTCCAGCCGGCACATTAGAAGTAGTCTATGAAGTATTTACGCCGGACGGCGTGCCTGCCGGAAATTCGTTCTTCATCGGTTCAAATGCCGACGCGGAAAGTGGTCCTAGTTATCTCCAAGCGGCAGACTGCGGAGTTACTGCTCCGACAACAACAACGGCAATTGGTTTCCCAAATATGCACATCGTGATGAATATCATGGGAACTTGTCCAACGGGAGCAACGCCGACTCCAACGCCAACACCGACGGCAACTCCGACTCCGACT
>JANOXW010000162.1:0-3584 GCA_031418635.1 Acidobacteriota bacterium | reverse complement strand
GTTTGCCGATGAAACTTTTGTCATTGCTGTTTCGGGCGGTGCGGATTCGGTCAGTCTGCTGCTTGCTTTGCACGAATTAAAAGAATTAAAAAAGTTTAAGTTGCGGTTTGTTATAGCGCATTTTAATCACGATTTGCGCGGCGCGGAAAGTGCAAAAGATGTCGAATTTGTGCGCGATTTGACGACCAAGTTTAATTTCGAGTTTGTTTATAAAATCCAAAATCCAAAATCCAAAATCCAAAATCAGCGGGGTAATCTCGAACAAAATGCGCGGATTGCGCGTTACGCATTTCTCACCGAAACCGCCGAACATATTCACGCTTTTGGAATTCTAACGGCACACACGCAAACCGATCAAGCCGAAACCTTTTTGCTAAATCTAATTCGCGGAAGCGGTTTAGACGGTTTGGGCGGAATGAGTCCAAAGTCCAAAGTCCAAAATCCAAAGTCGGAAGAAAAATCCCAAATCCCAAATCCCAAATCCCAAATCCAATTGGTTCGTCCGTTGTTGAGTTGGGCAAAGCGCGAGGATACGGAAAATTTTTGTCGGCTGAATGAAGTTGAATTTTGCTCTGATCCGATGAATGAAGATTTAGCGTTTAAGCGTGTGAGGATCAGAAAAATTTTGCTTCCCATGTTGCAGGATTTTAACCCGAAAATCATTGAAACTTTGGCAAACACTGCTTCTTTGTTGCGCGAAGACGCGGAATTTTTAAAGTCAACTGTGGAAAATAGTTATAGCTTTTCAAAGGACAAAGGACAAAAGACAAAGGACAAAGAACAAACAATAAAAGACTTAAAAAATCTGTTTCCGTCAATGCGGCGGCAGATTTTGCGCGATTGGTTGAAAGAAGAACGCGGCGATTTGCGAACTTTGGATGCGAAACATTTTGAAGCGATTGACCGTTTAATTTTTAGCCGTAAAAGCGGGAAAACGGTAGAATTGCCGAATGGCGAATCTGTGATAAAGGAAAAGGGAAAGCTAAAGTTTCAAAAATAGATGAAAAAACTTCACAAAAGAATTTTGTTAGTAATTGCAACAATCGGTCTGTTTTTCGCCTCAATCGGCGCATATTCATATTTTATTGAGCCAAGCTATCTTGTTATTCACCGGGAAGATTTGCGGATTCCGAATTGGAACGCTAAGTTAGACGGTTTCAAAATCGTGGCTATTTCCGACATTCACGGTGGTTCAAATAATGTAACGGAAGAAAAAATCCGCACCGTTGTTTCTCAAGCAAACGAACAAAATGCTGATATAATCGTGCTATTGGGCGATTATGTTTCGCAACAGCATTTTAACCGCGACCAACTCAAAATGCCGATTTCAACCATCGCCGATAATTTAAAGGGGTTAAAAGCAAAATACGGCGTTTTCGCAGTTTTGGGCAATCACGACGGTTATTATGGTGATGAAAAAGTTGCGGCGGAATTGCGGCGCGTCGGTTATAAAGTTTTAGATGGTGATGTCGCCAGTATCGAAAAAGACGGGCAGAAACTGCGGATTCTAGGACTTAAAGACCATCAACATATTAGAAGTTGGCAAGATTTTTCCGACGATGCAAAAAAGATTTTAGAGGAAAATGAATCGTCAGGCGATGTCATACTTTTGGAACACAGTCCCGATATTTTGCCGATAATTACCGGCGAAATGTCTATCTCGAAGGATTTGAAACTGATTTTAGCCGGACACACGCACGGCGGACAGGTATGGTTGCCGCTTATCGGTTCGCCCGTTATTCCGTCTTCTTACGGTCAGAAATACGCCTTCGGACATATCAAAGAAAATGATGTAGATATGTTTGTTACGACGGGAATCGGCACGAGCATTTTACCTTTTCGCTTTTTAGTGCCGCCGGAAATTGCTGTTTTGACAATTTATGCGGAATGATTAGCGCAACATACCTTTGACAATTTCAAAATTGCCATCATTCGTTGCAGGTTTCAAACCCAAAATTTTCGTCATCAAATTATAGATTTCGACATTTTCAAACGGCTCAACCACCAAGCCTTTCTTAAACGCCGCGCCATGAGCAATAAAAGTCGCCCGCATTGATTCGAGTGCATTGTCGTAACCGTGTGCGCCGCGCAATCCTTTCAGTTCATCTTTCTCACGCCATTCTTCAAAACGCCGGTGATTAGTCAAAACCCAACCTTCATCAGCCGAACAAACAACGGGGGCAATGCGCGGACTGGCTTGATAATGAAACCGCGCCGGAATTTCAGATTTGCGCCAGCACGTTGCGTGTTTGATTGTAGTTTGTAGATTTTGAATGATGCTTTCTGCTTCGCCAGCTTTGGGAAAAATCTGGACAATTTCGCCTGTCCATAAAATTTTATCGGTTTTCTCGAAATCGAAAATATCATCGAGAAAAATTGAATTGTTGCGATTAACGGTTGCCATTCCGTGGTCGGAAACGATGATGAGATTTACTTTTCCAAAAATCTTTCGCTGTTTCAAACCGTCAACTAATCGCCCGATGTTTTCGTCCACATTTAACACCGCGTAGCGCGTTTCTTCAGCATCAGGCGAAAACTCGTGTCCCGCGTCGTCAACGTCGCTGAAATATAAAGTCAGGATTGTAGGTCGTTTTTCCGTCGGTAAATCCAACCATGAAAGAATTGTATCAACCCGCAAAGCATTGGGAACTTTTCCGTTATATTCTCTAAACAAGGTCGGACGCACGCCTTGAATGGCGGCTTCAGTTCCCGGAAAAAAATAAGAGGCGGCGATTTGTCCCTGCTTTTCCGCCGTTACCCAAATCGGTTCGCCCAACCACCAGCGCGGATTTTGCACTTCGGCGCGTTTATCCAAAGTAAAAACTGAGCCGAAATCATAGATATTATTTTCGACAATGCCGTGATGTTCAGGATAAAGTCCGGTGGCGATGGTGTAATGATTCGGAAAAGTTTTGGACGGAAAAGACGGAATCAGCCATTTGGCACGCACACCGTTTTTTGCCAACTTTTTCAAGGTTTGCGGATTATATTTATCCAGATAATCGTAACGAAAACCGTCAAGCGAAATCAAAATAACCGTCGGCTTTAAATCTTTGACGGGCTTGACCTGTGCCTGAACAAAAGAAAGAAATGTTAATAAGCACAGAATTAACGCAACCGGAAAGCGGACTGATATTTGTTTCATTTGAATTAAAAAAGGAGCGCAGACATTTTATCCACACTCCATAGTATTGCTAGATTTTTAGCTGTTCGGAGCATATTTGCCGATAATCGCTTCGAGATTTTTAGCGGTTTCTTTATTCCACAATTCCGGCGCGGTAAAGATCGCGTTTTTAGTTGCGCCTTCAAACGGATTCGGGGTTGTTTTCGCCGCAACTTTTTTGACGGCTTCTTTCAAAACGAGTTGTGAATTTCGCACATTTTTGTGCAGATATTCGATGACCATATCAACCGACACCGAATCGTGGTCTTCGTGCCAGCAGTCGTAATCGGTAACTAAAGCCAAAGTTGCATAAGCGATTTCAGCTTCACGCGCTAACTTTGCTTCCTGCAAATTGGTCATTCCGATAATGTCCATTCCCCAACTGCGATAGACGTTTGATTCCGCTTTGGTCGAAAACGCC
>JANOXW010000161.1:0-9989 GCA_031418635.1 Acidobacteriota bacterium | reverse complement strand
CAAAAACTGCGAATTTGAAACGCCCGGAACTTCGACCGGATATTGAAACGCCAGAAAAACGCCTTCACGGGCGCGTTCGTCCGGTTCTAATTCGAGCAGATTTTTGCCTTCATAAAGCACTTCGCCTTTTGTGACTTCATATGAAGGATGTCCCGCCAGAACTTTCGCCAGCGTAGATTTTCCCGAACCGTTCGGTCCCATAATTGCGTGAACTTCGCCGCTCTTGATCTGCAAATTCAAGCCTTTCAATATATCTTTGCCGTCAATTGCGGCGTGTAAATCTTTAATTTCTAATAACATAATTATTTTTCCAACTCTTTTATCAATTCTTCAATTTCCGGTTTTAGATTATCTAAATCGGTTTGCGTAATATTCCAAATAATTTTCAAATCAACCGTTGCATAACCGTGTATGATTCGATTTCTCGTTGCAATAATTTTTCGCCATTCGACTTGCGGATTTTTGGAACGAAAATCTCTCGTCAAATTATTTGCCGCTTCGCCGATAACTTCGACATTTCTAATAACGGCATCGGTCATTAACTCGTCACTTTTGAAACTTTCAAAATCGTATTCTTTTAGATAACGCTCAATTTTAACGAGACATTTTAGAATATCTTTGAGATAAATCGTATTGTCAACGTTGTTCATAAATTACCTTTAAATCCTTCAAAACTTTTTCACGAATGTGCGGATTTAAGCCGTCTTCCGTTACCAAATCAACTTTTTTCCCCAATATATCTTCGATTTCAAAAGCCGCGTCCAACCAGTCAAAACCTTTAGGTTTAGAAAATTTGACCAGCAAATCAATATCACTGTTTTCATTTGCCTCACCGCGTGCAAACGAGCCGAAAACAGCACAATAAGAAATGTCATTGCGCTTACAAATTTCGATAATTTTTTTTTTTTCCGACAAAGCTAATTTCATAATCTATTTCCAAACCTCAAAAATCGTTTCCTTAAATAATTCATCAAGCAATTCCGTCTGCGGTTTGTCGTTCGGCTTGATTTGCTCGACGTAATCTTTATAAAATTCGATTTTCTTTTCTAAAAACTCATTCAAAATTTCAATCTTCGGTTCTTCCTTCAATTCTTTACCAGCTATTTTTCGTTTCAAAAGTTCGGCGATTTCCGTTTTAACTTTTTCATCTTTAACTTGCGAATCAACCAAATCCTGAAATTCAATCGGCGGAAAAGTGTTTCGCTTTTTTATCCAATCGCAAGCCAAAACCGGACGTAAAACGTAAAAATATTTCTTCGATTTTACGAAATCCTTCTGCAAAAACTCCCGAAAATTATTCCGCGCCATACTCAAATAATGATACATACACGATTTCGGATTGAAATAATTTTCGCTCGTTTCGCGCAAATTTTCGGCGGTCGAAAACTGTTCCAAATAAACAATCGGACTCCGCAACCATTCGAGCATCGGCGGATTCGATTTGCGGAAAAGTTTTAACGCTTTTTTGAGTTCCCAACCCGAAAAATCCAAATCGTTCGGCAACATTTCTTCTTGCGAATCTTTTAAATCATCAATTTTCAAATACCAATCGAGTTTGTGGATGTAAATATAGCGCACATCCCAATCGCTGTCGGTCGAAGCGAAACCCCAAGCGCGGCTTCCGCTTTCGACCGCGAGAAGAATTTTTATCTTGCTTTCCTTTTCAATTCGCGCTAATTCTTTTGTGATTTCTTCGATCACTTTTTTTCTAAACAGCCGACGCTTTTTCCCTATGTTCGACATTCATATAAAAATGTTTGATTTCGTCGAACATAAATGTTTCTTCCAAGAATTCCACTCGTCCCGTGTCAACATCATAGATCGCGCCGATCAAACCGATTTTTTTATTGCCGATCATTTCCCGCAAAATCAAACTTTCCTCGACAATTTTTTCGACGCTTCTTTTGACTTGTATTTCCGAAACCTTTTCGACAAATTCGCTGTTTTCGGCGGTTCGGTTTTCAGCAACCGTTTTTTCGTAATAAACCGAAGGCTGAATTTTGTTCAAAAGCGTCGAAAGATTTCCTTTTTCAACATTGTCGCAAGCCGCCTGAATTGCGCCGCATTTCGTGTGACCGAGAACGACGATTAATTTTGAACCCGCGATGTTGCAAGCAAATTCCATACATCCCAAAACATCTTCGTTTATCACGCTTCCGGCAATTCTGATGCTGAAAATATGCCCGATTCCCTGATCGAAAACGAGTTCGCAGGAAGTGCGGCTGTCAATGCAACTTAAAGTTACAGCAATCGGAAATTGTTCGTCGCTCGTTTTACGAACCTGTTCGAGCAAATTCCGGTTTCTCCCGTTGTTGTTGACAAAACGCTCGTTGCCTTCGCGCAAATACTGCAAAGCAAGTTCCGGCGTTGTCGCCTCTTGTGTTTCTTTCGTATGCGGTTTCATTCAATCGTTTTTTCTCTCTAAAAATTGGTAAATCTAACTATTGCGTAATATATCGGCATTCCGATTGTAATATTAAATGGAAAAGTTATGCCCAAAGCCATCGGAATATAAAGTCCGGGATCGGCTTTCGGCGCGGCAAGACGCATCGCCGCCGGAACTGCGATATACGACGCACTTGCCGCCAAAATCGCAAAAATAAAACGATTGCCGACGTTTTGCGTGAACAGACTGCTCAAAACCGCCACGATACAACCGTTTATAATCGGAATTATTATCGCAAAAGCAGTTACAAATGTTCCGTATTTTCTAAACGCCGCAAATCTTCTTGCCGTAACCATTCCCATTTCGAGCAAAAATATCGCCAGAAACCCTTTGAAAATATCAGTCGTAAAAGGTTTGATGCCTTCCGCCTGTTTTGTGTCGGCGATAAGTCCGATTATCAAACTGCCGAGAATCATCAAAACGCTGCCGTTCGTAAAAGAATGGCGGACGATATTTTTCAAATTGCCCGACGATTCTTTGTCATAGCGCATCATCAAGATCACGCCGACAATGATCGCGGGCGATTCCATCAAAGCCATTACTGCCACCATTTCGCCGCCGAACGCGATCTGTTGCGATTCCAAAAATCCGGTCGCCGCAACAAAAGTTACCGCGCTGACCGAACCGTAAGCCGCCGCAATCGCGCCCGCGTCCGAAACGCTCAACTTTCTTTTCAAAATAAAAAAAGTGTAAAGCGGGATCAGCGATGCGATCAAAATGCCGAACAAAAGCGAATAAAAAATCTCGATTGTGAACGTGCTGTGCGCCAATTCCTGCCCGCCTTTAAAACCGATGGCGAAAAGCAAATAGAGCGAAATAAATTTGACGCTTCCTTCGGGAATCTCCAAGTCGCTTTTGACGAGCGCGGCGACAATACCGAGAACGAAAAAAAGCAGTGTCGGATTAGTTAGATTCGATATTAGAATTTGAAAATCCATAATTTAATGATTGAATTTTTCTTTTTTTTACAACTTTTCTTTCTTTCTCGCTCATATTATATCAATAATTAAGCCCAAAATCTTCTCAGACTTTGGGCTTTTGGGCTAAATCTTGATTTTTTTTTCAAGATTCTTTAATTATTCGATAAATTTTACTAATCCGGTTTCCAAATCATAGACTCCGCCGACTAAAACCACCTTACCTGAATCAATCAATTCTTTGAGAATCAGACTGTCTTTTGTAATTCCTTCCATCACCAATTTGACGTTTTTTTGCCGACGGCTTCGACGAATTTATCATTTTTAGAATACTTTCTGCCTTCCATCCAATCTTTGCCGATAAAATTTACAGCCGGTTCGATTCTACCCAAAAGTCCGGTCAAATTGCCCAATTTGGCAAAATCGCACGCGCCTTTGACTGCGCCGCATTTCGAGTGTCCGAGAACGATCACGACCTTTGCGCCAGCAAGTTTAGTCGCAAATTCAAAACTGCCGAGCATATCGGGATTCATTACGTTCCCAGCGATTCTACCGCTAAAAGCATCACCGTTGTTCAAATCAAAAATATCTTCAACTGTAACTCTCGAATCCAGACAACTTAAAATTGCCGCGTATGGATATTGACCTCGTGCCGTTAAAACGGCTTGCTGACGATATTTTTTCTGATTAACGGCTTTATCGGAAGCAAATCTGATGTTGCCGTCTTTTAATTTCTTTAAAGCCTCTTGCGGTGTAATTTTTGTTTGTAATTCCTGTGTTTGAATACCGAATTTTTTTTGCCTGTTTGCTGTAATCGTCCTTTTTTTTGGCGTTGACCGTAAAAGCTAAAACTACAGACAAAATTAACATTAAACATATTTTTTTCATTTTTTCCCCTCTTATCTTCTTTAGTAATTAACTCTGAAACTCGAACCGATTCCGTTTAGTGTTCCCGGACGAGTTCCATTACCTGTTTCGTTTTGGCGGACATAATAAAAATCCGCCGAGAATTTTGGATTAAATTTGTGCAAAAATCCGACTTGGGTGCGGTATCGCGCAAAATCTTTTAAGCGAAAATCGTAGAATGTTTCAAATGAAACAAACGGTTCAATTTTCTTTTTTCCTACCGTAACTTCGCGTTTTACCCAAAAACGATTACGAACAGCCGACGCATTTGGACGCGAATAACGATCTTCATATTGATATAAATTGCGATTGACTAACTTCCATTTTTTGTCTTTGCTTAACGGAACTGTAAATGTTGCAAATCCTAAATATCGGCTCTCATAGCGTCTTTGCTGAAAAGTCGGATTTGAATAGCGATACAAATATCCGCCGCCGACCGAAACATATTTGTTGATATTTTTCGTAATTAAGCCGCTGATTCGGGCATCGGTTGTTGTTCGGACATTGTTTCCAAAACGCCCGAAAACCCACATCGTCGCGTTCAAATCTTTCTTTTTGTTTAATCGTTCCTTATAGGTTTAATTCCCCGTAGCTCTGCTACGGAAATAAGGAAAAATAAAAATTCCGATTCAATACCTCGCGGCTCTGCCGCGCGGAAAATTTATTAGAAAAATAAATTGCGTGTCGTTCCAAAGTTGAAAATCCGTGTCGAAAGTTGTTTGTGATAAAGCACTTGAGGCGAAATACAGACACAAACAACCGAGCAAAATTATTCTTTTCAATTTCATATTTTGAATAAAAAAAAAGACCTTTCATAGAATCTGCACGAATGCAAAAACTATGAAAGGTCTTGATACTTTCTCGGTAAACCGAGTTGTTATTTGCAACTGTGTTGACGATTTTACCGAACCTCTTGGGCTATCTACTTCCCTATCAGACTTTGAGGGTAATAAATCTTATTTTTATGTCAAGTTTAGGAAAGACAATTTCAAACAAAAATTTCACCCTTCAAATACAAAACCGCATTCCCGCCGATCTTCACGCGCTTTCCGTCGAGGTTACAAAAAAGTTCGCCCCCACGCGCCGAAATTTGTTTGGCAAACATTTCCGTTTTGCCCAATTTTTCCGCCCAATACGGAATCAGATTGCAATGTGCCGAACCTGTTACCGGGTCTTCAAAAACGCCGACTGCGGGCGCGAAAAACCTCGAAACAAAATCCGAATTTTCACCTTTTGCTGTGACAATAAAACCGTGTGCGTCAATGTCTAAAAGGCGCGAGAAATTCGGCGCGATGTCTAAAACTTCCTGTTCCGTTTCGTAAACCAAAAAATAATCACGCGCCTTCAAAATCTCTTTCGGCTCTTTACCGATAGCTTCGATCAAACCTTCGGGAATTTTACATTTTGAAACCGGACGCGAAGGAAAATCCAAAGTCAAAACATCGCCGTTTTTCTCAACTTTTAACTCGCCGCTTTTGTGCGAATGAAATCTCACTAAACTTTCTTCCGCCTTCAAACATTCAAAAATCACAAATGCGCTCGCCAAAGTCGCGTGTCCGCAAAGGTCAATCTCAAACGTCGGCGTGAACCAGCGGATTTCATAAACATCATCTTTTTTAACAAAAAACGCCGTCTCCGAAAGATTATTTTCCAGCGCAATTTTCTGCATCAATTCGGCATCAAGCCAATGTTCAAGCGGACAAATCGCCGCTGGATTTCCGCCGAAAACTTCTTTTGTAAACGCATCAACTTGATAAATGTCTAATTTCATAAGAATTTTTTAACCACAGATGGACACAGATAAACACGGATTTTAAGAGATAAAAACAAAATGATTTATCTTGCCTTCATCTGTGGTTACATTTCTTCATTCCTTCACCGCCGCGATCGCCTGAATTTCGATCTTCGTCCCGAAATGCAAATCCTTCACCGGCACAATTGCCCGCGAAGGTTTGTGTTCGCCCAAAATTCGTTTATAAACTTCATTCACCGCGCCCCAATCTTCGATGTCCGAAATATAAATCGTCATCTGCAAAACGTGATGAACATCACTGTTTGCTTCAAGTAAAATCGCTTCGACATTTCGCAAAGCGAGTTCGGTTTGTTTTTCAATCGCGCCCGTTTCGACTTCGCCCGTCGCGTGATTTATCGGCAATTGCCCCGACACAAAAATTAAGCCGTTATGCACAACAGCTGGTGAATAATGCCCTTTCGGTTCGGGCGCATCTGGCAATTTAATTCTCTTCATTCAAAAATATGTTTATCTCTTTTAAATTCATTCTGAACTGTTCGATTTTCTGTCAACGAAAAGTAACTCAGTTGAATTTTCAGTTATGCTCGAAACCGGAATAAATGGTTTTTCTTCGTTTAACTTATTGGTTTCTCTACTTCTAAACTCACGCTGTTCCTTGTTATTTGAAATATTCTCCAGATCATTTCTTTCTAAGTGTCGGCGTTGAATATAACCAACCGCTTCTCGTATTATCTGAACCCAAAAGAAAGACAACAAGCTCCCCGTTATTAAGATTTTGCCCATCGCAGAATCAGAGAGAAACATTGTAATAATTCCGACAATCATCAATATGACCGAAAAATATTGCGCGGAATCACTCGTCTTTCTGGCACTTCTTAGTTTTTTCAGCAGTTTTGTATCTTCGCCGAAAACAAGTTGATTCAAATACGATCTTTCAATGTCCTGCAAATGCAAACCGCAATAACGGCAATAATTTTGTTTCTTTTTATTCTGCGCTCCGCAATTCGGACAATACATATTTTTATTTTTCTATGATAAATTCTCCAAAATATTTTCGATTTGCTTTTTCAAACTCGGCAAATCATTTTGCGTCGTGTCCCAAACAATATCGAAATCAATCGAGAAATAGCCGTGAATCAAATGATTTCGTGTTCCGCTGATTTTGTTCCAAGCGATGTTTGGATTTGCACTGCGTAAATCTCTCGTCACATTAGCAACCGATTCGCCAATCACCGCAATCTGCCAAACCGATAAAGTTTTTTCGTCTTGACGAAATTTAACTTCGTCAAACCCTTGAAGATACATTTCGATTTTGCCGATGGCTTCAAGAATATGTTAAAGTCGTTGCCGGTTGTCGGGTTTTCTCATAAATAACTTTCAAATAGTGAAAAACGCTTTCACGAATGTATTTGCCAATCATTTTATCGGTTGCCAAATCAACTTTTCTGCCTAATGCCTCCGCCAATTCTTGCTCCACGCCGACAAATCCGAACAAGCCAATCGGCTTTGAAAACCGCACTAGCAAATCAATATCGCTGTCTTTCGTTGCCTCGCCACGCGCAAACGAACCGAAAAGAGCGCAAAATTCAATGTCGTTGCGCTCGCAAATCTCGACGATGTTTTCTTTTTCGGTTGATGCTAAATTCATTTCTTCCTCATAACAATTTTGTCAGTTATTTTTAGGATAGATCCAAATTCCAAAACTTCCTTCTTTTTTTCTTGGCTTTTGAACTTTCATCTTTTCCAAACTTACTTTCTATACAGTGTAGAATCTTTAATTTTATCGCTGATAATTTCAGTTGAAGAAAAAACTTCCACACCGTTTTCATTCGGCTCATCGAAAAGTTCAAAAGCATCGCAAACCTCTAAATATCTTTGCTTTACTTTTTGACCATAAAAATTTTTGTATTCAGACAAATTATTTTTGGCTTCCTTTTCACCTTTCTTTGTCGCTTCATCGAAACTTCGCGCTTTAATTAAAAAAAAATTTTCTTCAACCAAAGTCGCATCTTCATCGAAATTTTCGTCAATTGATTTAGGTTTGCCGATAGCTTCCCAACGAGTCAAAGTTTTTACGCCAAACCATTTCCAAGACATAACAAAATTTCCTATTTACCAACGCTACCTTCCAAGTCGTAATTACAAATAAAGTTTAATTATGTGATGCCACACACCGAGAATTTCCTTCAAATCTGTGAACACTTTATTGTCAACATAATAAACATCATTTTCTAGCTTCAAAAACTGCCACTCGATGCCGTCGGTGGCGCAACCGTAAATAAACGGAATATTTCTGCCTTCCATTTCGTTATAAAATTTCGCGCCCAACATTTGCGCGGCGCATTGAGCAATTCCCTATTCCATATCTTCGTCTTTAGCTTCGGCAAGCGAAATTATCGGCGCGTCAATATAAAGTTTCGGCGGATGCAGAGCGAAGAAAAAATCACACTCGCCTGACAGATCATCTTCGGGTTTGATGTTTAAAGACTCGCCCGAAAAAAAGGAAATTTGATCTGTATAAGATTTTGACGCTTCCAATAAAATGGGCGAAACGATGCGCTCCGATTTTGATTTTTCATTGGTAATCGACGTTCCTTTCGCCATCTCTAAAGTTTCGAGCAGCCAACTGACCGGGGCAACTACTTCAAGATTTTCGTCAAACAAACGAATCAAACGCATATCGAGATTGAATCTTTTAATAACGCTTTTAATTTGTTTGTAATTGCTGTAACCCATAATTTCGCCCTGTATTAACCGACGCTTCCTTCCAATTTCAATCCGAGAAGTTTCGTCGCTTCAACCGCGTATTCCATCGGCAATTCTTTGAAAACTTCCTTGCAGAAACCGTTGATAATCAACGAGATCGCGTCTTCCTGCGAGATGCCGCGTTGTTGTAGATAGAACAACTGATCTTCGCTGATCTTGGAAGTCGTCGCTTCATGTTCGACACGCGCCGTGTTGTTCATCACCTCGATATACGGGAAAGTGTTCGCCTCGCAAGATTGCCCAATGAGCATCGAATCGCACTGTGTATAATTTCTCGCACCCATCGCTTTCGGCATTATTTTGACCAAACCGCGATACGAATTATTCGATTTTCCGGCGGAAATCCCTTTCGAGATAATCGTAGATTTGGTGTTTTTGCCGATGTGAATCATCTTCGTTCCCGTGTCGGCAATCTGCGCGTTGTTGGTCAGCGCGACCGAATAAAACTCGCCGATTGAATTGTCGCCTTGAAGAATAACGCTCGGATATTTCCAAGTTATTGCGCTTCCGGTTTCAACCTGCGTCCACGAAATTTTTGAATTCACACCGCGACACGCGCCGCGTTTCGTAACAAAATTATAAATCCCGCCTTTGCCGTTTTCATCGCCCGCATACCAATTCTGCACAGTCGAATATTTAATCTCCGCATCGTCCAACGCAACAAGTTCAACAACCGCCGCGTGAAGCTGATTCGTATCGAATTGAGGAGCCGTACAACCTTCATTATATGCGACATAACCGCCTTCTTCTGCAACAATTAAAGTGCGTTCAAACTGTCCCGATTCTTGCGTATTTATTCTAAAATAAGTCGAAAGTTCCATCGGACATTTCACGCCTTTCGGTATGAAAACGAACGAACCATCGGAAAAAACTGCCGAGTTCAAAGCCGCGTAATAATTATCGCCAATCGGCACGACTGAGCCGAGATATTTTTTTATAAGTTCGGGATAATCGGCGACGGCTTCGGTAAATGAACAGAAAATTACGCCGGCTTCGAGCAGTTTTTTCTTATAGGTTGTCGCCACCGAAACCGAATCAAACACGGCATCAACTGCGACATTCGCCAACATTTTTTGTTCGGTAATCGGAATGCCGAGTTTCTCGAAAGTTTTCAGCAATTCGGGGTCAACTTCGTCTAAACTCGCTTTTGTCGCTTTTTGTTTCGGCGCGGAATAATAGCTGATGTTTTGAAAATCAATAT
>JANOXW010000160.1:0-12542 GCA_031418635.1 Acidobacteriota bacterium | reverse complement strand
CGTTTGCAAGCACCGAAAGCCGAGTTGAACGAAAAAGAGCGCGGTTCGAGTGTCGGGATATTCACGCCGCAATTAACGCACGCCATTTTTTCCGAATAAAGTTTTTCTTCGCCGTCAATAATCGAAATCAAAACCGCACCGTCAGTCAATTTCAACGCCGTTTTGACCGATTCGCTCAGGCGTTCCTTAATATCTTCCTTGATTAACAGCCGATCTACGACAACTTCTATTGTGTGATTATTAAGTTTCTTGAGTTTGATTTCTTCGTCCAACAGACGCATTTCGCCGTCAATTCGGGCGCGAATGAATCCGTCTTTGTGGAGTTTTTCGAGATCTTTCTTAAATTCGCCTTTTCGTCCGCGAACTATCGGCGCAAGAATCATCACACGCTTGCCTTCGGGCAAATTCAGGACATTTGCGACGATTTGCTCAACCGATTGCCGCGTTATCGCCGCGCCGCATTGTTGACAGTGCGGTTGACCGATGGACGAAAAAAGCAGACGAAGATAATCGTAAATCTCCGTAACCGTCCCAACGGTGGAACGCGGCGAACGCGAAACGGTTTTTTGCTCAATCGAAATTGCGGGCGAAAGTCCTTCGATAGAATCAACATCAGGTTTTTCCAATTGATCGAGAAACTGCCGCGCATACGCCGATAAAGATTCGACATAACGCCGCTGCCCTTCGGCATAAATCGTATCAAAAGCCAGCGAAGATTTGCCCGAACCCGATAAACCCGTGATAACCGTGAACGTATCACGCGGAATCTCGACATTGATGTTTTTCAAATTATGCTGACGCGCACCGCGCACCGTGATTTTTTTAATGCTCATTGTGTCTTACAGATAAAATATTTACTCTCAAGCGAAACAATTATTTTACCAATTTGAATGAGCAAAGCAAAACCTCTCGCAAAGTTGAGTCAAATTATTATCCCGTAATAATTATCGTAAAGAATCCTTTTCATCTCTTCCACCTTGAATTTTTACAATTCGGCATAAATCTTTAGGCGGAATGTTGTTTTGGAAGAGAAACTAAACAAATAAAGGGAAAGTCAAATTACAGTTGACTTTTGCATAAAACATAGCGTATAAAAATTCTGTCTAAGAAGATTGAAATTCAGTCTAAATCAAAGTTATGTGGCTTCTGTTGCTAAACTGCAATAACACAAATTTAATGAAACTATTTTCACTTTGGAGGTCATAACCTATGAATAACCCAGTAAACTCGAATGTCAGGACCAAATCCGTTGTTGCTTTCGTTACTGCTCTGCTTTTTTTTACTGCTTGTTCTTCTCCTTTGCTAAATACTTACAAGGGGTCTGCGAAAGATTTATTGCCAGAACAAGTTAACAATTATAAAAAAGGAGATAAGGTTCCAGCAGGGACTCTTGGCATCGGTAATGCATCAAAAGGGTTGAAGACCATAGATGAGGAAGCAGCTATCTATTCGTTGAATAATAAAAGTCTAAGGTTTAGCGCAATAGTCTTTGATAGTCCCGAAAGTGCAACTAAGGTTTTAAAAGTATTTAGGCTTGGCGCGTCATCAGAACAAGGGATAAACGTAAAGAATGATGGAGAGAAGAAAAAAGGATGGTCAACTCTTGGAGATAGATTTGAAATAGAAGCCCTTCTGCCTGTAAGAAGAGACGAAACGCCAAAAGTAACAGAACAAATCTATTGGACGAATGGCTCTGTCTTATTCTCAATTATGGGCGATGGGACAAGTGATATTGTATCAGCAGACTTAAAAGCGTTTGAGGACGCTTTAGCTTACTAAGGTTTTATTCTACCCACAACACATAATTTGGGTGTTCTGTTGCTTTGTTATATTTTTGGACACCTCTAAAAGCTGTTATGGTTGGAATTGATAATTCGCCGTTGCTTGAACTTCAACTTTTATTATTACAACGAAATTTCAGATGTTTAGTGGGAGTTTTTTGTGAAAGCACCGTAATCTTTTGATGAATTTGTGGGAAGAAGCAGTTTTAATCACAACACGAACTATTTATCATTATAAGCAATCTTGAGAAAAAAGCCGTCGTTCAAATTGCGAATGACGGCTTTTCTTTTTTCAGTTTTTGCTTGGAGGCATTTAACTGAGAAAATTTCTGAATTTGCTCGCGCTTGGCGAATAGTTCGGGAAAATTTTGTCGAGATTTTTGTTGCCGAGATGCTTGTAGGCGACTTCGCCGAAAACGTCGCGGAAATCGGTTGTTACCGCTAAGTCGCGTCCTTCGTTGAGTTGGCTTGAACTCAAACCTTTCCAATCGCCATAGACTTTTCCGCCTTTGACCGAATTCCCTAGAATAAAAATCGCGTTGGCGTGTCCGTGATCAGTGCCGCGTGTGCCGTTTTCGCGGGCGGTTCTGCCGAATTCGGACATTGTTAAAATTACCACATCGTCCATTTGCTTGCCTAAATCGGTGGCGAGTGCGGCGATTGATTGTCCGAAATCGCGCAACAAATTCGCCAATTGTCCGCGTGAACCGCCTTCGTTGGAATGCGTATCCCAACCGCCGACTTCGGCAAACGCCACTTCTAAACCGACACCTGCTTTTATCAATTGTGCTATTTGCAAAAGCGACCGACCAAGTTGACTATTCGGATATTGTGCGCCGTTTGCGGCTTTGTATTGTGCGGGATTTGCCTTTTTCAGAAAATTAACCGCTTCAAAAGTTTCCTTACCCGTGTCGCCCAATCCGTCGCTTGCTTTTTGTTGCCAAACTCCTTCAAAACCGCCTTGCACAGCGTTGGTGTATGCACCCGCGTTGATGGCGAAATCTGCCAAATTTGTCATAGCAATGGTCGGTGCGCGCCCAACCAAACTGCGCGGAATTTGTTGATCCATTGCGACAGCGCGAAATGGGGAAACTTCTTTATCTGTTTTCGTCTGCAACACACGATTGAGCCAGCCGTCTTTTGTGGATTTTACGCCCGGCGTGCCTGATTCCATATAATCTTGCGCGTCAAAATGTGAGCGGGTGTTATCGGGCGAACCTGCCGAATGAACGATGGCAAGTTGTTTATTTTTCCAAAATGCTTCAAACGGTTTGAGCGACGGATGAAGCCCGAAAAAGCCGTCGAGAGCTATCGCACCATCAGTTTGATTGGGCTTCGGAACGGCAATCGTGCGACGCAAATCGTAATATTCGCTTTCGCCGTAAGGCACGACCATATTCAAACCGTCAACCGCACCGCGTTGGAATATCGTTATCAAAATTTTCTTTTTGCCATAACCGTCGGTGAGCGTCGCGGCATTTGCGAATTGATGCAAAAATTTCGGCGCAACACTCATTAAACCTAAACTCGCCAAGCCGATTCCGCCCGTTTTCAAAAAATATCTTCTGTCCATAATTGCCTTCCTTAAAACTTTTTATAATTTGCGGCTAATATGTTTAGCTATTTTTTAGACGCAACAGATTGTTGTTTGGTCTAAATTAATCATTGGTCAAATTATCCCCAAAGACGACCGCGAATTGCGAACTTCTATCAGAAAAGTCAAAAAAATAGGCTTTAGCAAAAAAGATTTATACGACAAATAGAAATTTACTTTGAAAAAAGAAATCTAAGTGCTTTAGTTTCATAGCCGGAAGCTCTAAATGACTTCGGTTGCTCCAAGGACGATTTTAATTTGATGTTCTGTCTCATCGTTTGAAAGCGAAATCTCATTTTTGGGCAAACGCTCCTCGTCCAGCCAAACTTCGACTATGCCGCGACAGACAGTCATCGGATTTTCAACTTTTATATTATAAAGCGTTTTGCCGTGACGATATTTGATTTCAAAATCGCGCCAGTTTCGCGGAATGCACGGTTCGATTCTCAACTTATCATCTTCTAAATAAAAGCCGAGAATTGATTCGATAGCAGCCCGATACATCCAACCGGCAGAACCGGTATACCACGTCCAACCGCCGCGTCCGATGTGCGAAGATTGAGCATAAACATCACCCGCTGCAACATACGGTTCGACCTTGTATTTATGCAATCCGGCGCGTGTCGAAGCGTGATTTATTGGGTTGAGAAGCGCGAAAAGTTCGCCCGCCTTGTCGCCTTCGCCAAGCATTGCAAAGGCAATTAACGTCCAAAGTGCGGCGTGTGTATATTGTCCGCCATTTTCGCGCACGCCCGGAACATAGCCTTTGATATAGCCCGGTTCGAGGTCGCTTTTGTCAAACGGCGGCGTGAAAAGCAAAACTAACCCATCACCGCGTTTTATCAAATATTCGTCAACCGAAGCCATCGCTCGCGTCGCTTTGTTTGGATGTCCACCGCCGGAAATAACGCTCCACGATTGCACGATAGAATCAACCCGGCATTCTTCATTTTGTGTCGAGCCGAGTGGCGTTCCATCGTCAAAATAAGCACGGCGATACCAATCGCCGTCCCAAGCATTTTCGTTGAGTGAGGTTATTAATTTTTCCTTGTGAGCAAGATATTTTTTCTCACGCTTTTTCTCTTTGCGCTCGGCACAAAACGGTAAAAAGTCGGTTATCGTATTAACCAAAAACCAACCAACCCAAACGCTTTCGCCTTTGCCCTCGTCGCCGACGCTGCTCATTCCATCGTTCCAATCGCCAACGCCCATCAGCGGCAAACCGTGTGCGCCGACTCGCAGGCTTTTATCAATCGCACGGGCGCAATGCTCGAAAATCGTGGCTGATTCTTCGGAAATTGTCGGTTGCGTGTAAGAATCGCCGGCGCCTTCTTCGAGTAATGGTGCGTCAATGAACGGCACGACTTCATCGAGAATTGAACGGTCGCCGGTAACCTTAACGTAAAAAGAGGTAACGAACGGCAACCATAACAAATCGTCGGAAAAATGTGTGCGAACTCCGCGTCCGGTCGGCGGATGCCACCAATGCTGAACGTCGCCTTCTTTGAACTGATGCGCGGCGTGAAGCAGAATCTGCGAGCGCGTCAGTTCCGGTTTTGAATAAACAAGCGACATCACATCTTGCAATTGATCACGGAAACCGAACGCGCCGCCCGATTGATAAAACGCCGAACGCGCCCAAATGCGGCAAACGAGCGATTGATATAAAAGCCAGCGATTGACGATGGTGTCGAGTGCCGCGTCAGGTGTGCGGACTTCGATTTTGCCGAGAAGTTCGTCCCAATAACCGACGACCTTTTCAAAGGCTTCTTTAATATCTGAAATTTGACGAAAACGGTTGATTATCTCCCGCGCCGCTTCTTGTGAATCGGTTTCGCCGATCAGAACGGCGATTTCGCGCCTTTCGTCGGGCTGGAGTTCAATGACAGTTTGCAAAGCCGCACACGGGTCTAATCCGGCACCACTTCGTCCAGAAAGTTTCTCGCGCCGCAGTGCTTCAGGATTTTTTAGGCTCTTGTTTCTGCCGATGAATTCTTTGCGGTCACAGGTTATAGAATCAGCTTTTTCATTCATCGCCACAAACGCGATTTTGTCGGCAAATTCGTTATTGTATGGGTTTTTTGCGAATATGCCGCCCGTTTCTTCGTCAATTTCCGTGATAATAAACGGGACAGTTTGTCCGCGCCGAAAGCCTAAAACGAGTTCATTATAACTTGTAATTGAAATCCGTCGTGGACGATTTGTGCGGTTATGAAGATTTAAGAGCGAGATTTTGACGGGCGCGTCAAGCGGCACAAACATCAATAACTCCTGAGCAATGCCGTGGCTCAAATGTTCAAAAATCGAATAACCCTGACCGTGCCGAACCGCGTAAGATTCGGTTTCACGAATCGGCAACGGTGTCGGTGTCCAAGTCGTTCCCGTATCTTCATCACGCAAATAAATCACTTCGCCGGGCGGATCGCTGACCGAATCGTTTGACCACGGCGTTAAGCGGTTTTCGCGGCTGTTGACCGCCCATGTAAAACCCGCACCGGTTTCGGAAACCTGAAAACCGAAATCGTGTTCATTAGCGATGACATTGAGCCACGGCGCAGGTGTCCATTGATTTTCGCTGAGGAGAGTTACATATTCTTTTCCGTTTTGGGCAAAACCGCCGAGACCGTTAAAAAATGTCAAGTCGGGTAAAGCCGCCGTCGGTTCGGGATACGATTTTGCGTAACCCGTCGGGGCAAAGTTTTTCGGCATTTTTGTTTCAAACGGTCTTTGTAAAATCTGATCGTCGAAACTGCCGCGGTCGGTTACGATCACCGCCCGCGCCGCCGTATGTAGTAAAATGCGGTCGGCATCGGGAATTTGGTCGGAACGGCGCAGAAAAATCCCGCCGTCTTTATCCAACAAATTCGATTCGCCGCTGGTTTGCACGAGTTTTACCAATTCATCTTGCAGAGATTGAATATAGCTTGGCGGATGATCGTTTAAAATCACCAAATCGAATTTCAAACCCTTCAAACGTAAATACTCGTGTGCGTAAAGAAGTTGGCGGATGGATGGTAAATCTTCGGCGCGGTTGATTCGCGCCAAGACAATCGGAATATCGCCGCTGATGCCGTAAGCCCAAAGACTCGTCTGCGCCTTTGTATTTAGTTCGAGAACATTTTGGAGCGGACGCAAAGATGGATCGGAATAAAGTATTCGCGCCGCGAGACGCTGAAAAAGATGCGCGTCTTCCGCGTCGAGATTCAGATGACGCAATTCAACCTGCGAGCGCGTCCAAGCCAATGCCGCTTCGCGTTCAAAAGTGTTCGGATCGTGATATTTGTCAGCAAGTCGTCGCGCCTCTTCATAAGATTCGGCAACAGCGGTTGAGAAAGAAATTGAAACGGTTTGATTCGGCTTGATAATCACTCGACGGCGAAGCGAAAAAATCGGATCAAGCACCGCGCCGACAGTATTTGAAAGCGGACGATCTTCTGTTACTGCGACTGGAGCGGAAACATCGTGTCCGCGTCCCAAAAATCTGGCTCTGTCAGTTTCATACTGCACTGCGCCAACACTTTCACCCGCCGTGGCAACTGTGTGAACCGCCCAAATCGGTTTATCTTTTTCAGCACGAGGACGACGCATAGCAATCAATGAGTTTTCTTGGGCAATAAATTCGGTTAGGATGGAAAGATTGCTAAATGCCGGATGAGCTGCATCAGCCGCCGGTGTTGTCAGAACTATTTCCGAGTAACTCGTAACTTCTATTTCACGCATTATCGAAGATTGATTGGTTACAGATACGCGGCGAATCTCGGCATTGTCTTCCGGCGACACGATAATTTCAGTGCGCGTCGTAAGTCCTAGTTCGTTACGCAAAAAAATAATTTTATCTTCGGAAAACGCTGCTTCGTATGTTTTAGCAATTTTCCGTGTCGGTTGAAACCCGCTCGACCAGCCCACATTATTAGTAACATCGCGCACATAAATAAACGCGCCCCAATCGTCGCACGTTACATCTTCGCGCCAGCGCGTTACCGCCAAATTTTCATACATCGAATATCCCGCGCCCGAATTGGTCATCATCACGGAATACTTGCCATTCGATAAAATTTGCGTGCGCGGAGTCGGTAGCGTCGGAGTGTCGAAAAAGCGTGTAACACGCCCTGAAATCGAACGCACAATGCGCCCTGACAATACTTCTTCGGCTCGCGGGTGCTGTGCCGGAACGCCGCGCGGAATACGTTCCTGAAGAAGCAATTCGGTTGCTTGAACCAGCGGTTCGCTGTGAAAACGATTCTGCATCACGTCGCCGTGCAGCAGATTATCAAGTGCGACCAAAATCATTCCTTGATGATGCGCCATAAATGCCCGAATAATCGCGTGCTTTGCATTCGGCGGCAATCGTTCAGGCGTGTAATCAATTGATTCGTAAAACCCGAACCGGGCAAATGAACCGACTTTTACTAAGGCGCGAAAGTTTTCAACGGCGGCACGCGGTGAAATTTGTGCGGCAAGCGCGGTCGCATATGGCGAAATAACCAAATCTTCACTCAAACCGCGTTTTAATCCGAGTCCGGGAACGCCGAACGGCGCGTATTGATAGTTTAAATGCAAATCGCGGGCGTTATAAGCCGCTTCTGAAATTCCCCACGGAACGTCATTTTTATTGCCGTATTCGATTTGACGCTTCACTATTGTTTTATAAGTTTGGTTAAGCAAAGTCGCATCATAATCGCGCATTACGAGAATCGGCATCAGATATTCGAACATCGTCGCTGTCCACGAAATCAACGCCCGGCTTCCTTGCAACGGAGTTAGCGGACGACCCAACCGAAACCAATGCTCACGCGAAACTTCGCCTTTCGCAATGGCAACGAAACTCGCTAGTCGCGCTTCGGATGCCAGCAAATCGTAAAAAGAATTGTCGGGTTTTTCGGTTTCCACATTGTAACCGATGTAAAAAACCTTTCGTTCTTTATCGAGCAAAAATTTAAAATTAATTTCTTCAAATAATTTTTCGCAGGAAACAATTAATGAATTGAACTCGGTCAATTTTTCGCTCGCTTTATCGGCGGCTTTTTTAATGCAATTCTTAATCTCGTCAAAACCACCTTCATTTGTGGCAGATTGTCCCGAAATTTCTGCTATCCGCAATAAAATCGCTTCATATAAATCGGGCAATTCGGCGAGTGATGGTAAAAGACTGAATAAATTTTCTAATTCGCTTGATTCTAAATGTGAAAAACCTTTGTTTGCCCACGGCATAAGTTCTTCCAAATCGCGTCGAAAATGGCGCGTCTGATGAATCAAACTGCTTGCCCAAAATCGCAATTCGTCAAAATGTTCATCGCCATGTTCCTGTGCCAACGCGCCGGTCGTATCATTGATAACTTCGGCGTGTTTTTGCAGAGCAACAAGCAAATCGAGCCATTCGGCAGGCGTTGTAACCTTTTTATTTTTTAACAATTCAGCGCAAGCTTCGGCTTCACCGCGCAATTGTTTATTGGTAAAGGCATCGGTGCGACGGCGTGTGCCGCTTAAAAGTTTGGCTTCTTCGAGCATTATTTCGACGGTATCGCCGATGCCTGCCAAAACGCGCTTGTCAAAAAGCGGACGATTTTCGATTTCGATAATTGATTGTTTGAGAGCGATCAGATGCCCGGCGAGATTGCCGCTGTCAACTGTCGAAATATAGCGCGGTGCAAGCGGTTGAAGCGTTTTCGTGTCATACCAATTTAGAAAATGCCCGTTAAAGCGTTCGAGTTTTTCAAGCGTTTGAAATGTCAATCCGAGCCTTTCGGTCAATTCAATTGTGCCGACATAGCCAAAATCGTGTGCCGAAACAGTTGACAGAAACAGCAAACCGATATTTGTCGGCGAGGTGCGATGAGCGATAACTTCGGGGTCTTCCTGAAAATTATCGGGCGGTAGCCAATTATCTTTGTCCCCGACAAAAGTTTCAAAAAAACGCCACGTTCGCCGTGCAATCAATCGCACCTCGTTTGTTTCGTTCGGCGATAAAGTTTCGCGCTCTTTTTGTATCAAGAGACTTATTCGATGCGTGATAAACGGCGAAAAAAACCATAATACGAGAAATGGCGCGGCATCGAGCAAAGCCGCCGGACGCAGATAGGCAATTAGCGCAAAACTTCCGATTGCCAGCAGCATTGCAGTCCACATTTGTCGTAAAAACGCGCCTTGATTGTGTTTGCCAACTTTTTCGGTTTGCGCTGCGGTTGTCCATTCAAGCAATTTGCGGCGCGAAATAAATTTACGGTAAAGCGTTCGAACGATAGCATCCGTTGTAAAATAAGCCTGATACGCGATGCAGACAATTGACAGCGCAACTTGGGCGGTATTTGTCAGAAAATCTATCCAAACACCCCGGAAATGACTAGCCCAGGAAAAGCCTTTTTGGTGTGATAGTAAATTCGTCCGCAAATGAGCATAGACCGGAAACGCTAACACCAACAAAATAAATATCATCCATAAAACAGGTTTGCCCGGAATAATAGTCCAAACCGCCATCAACCACAGAAAAATACTCGGTGCTACTAAACTTCGCCGCAGATTATCCAGAATTTTCCAACGGGAAATTATCGGCAGACGATTTCTTGTAAGTTTACCGTTGGCATCGGGAACAAACGGGAAAATCCAACGGGCAATTTGCCAATCGCCGCGCACCCAACGATGAGCGCGTTGGGCGAAACTATCGTAAAAAGTCGGAAAATCGTCTAAAACCTCAATGTCTGTAACCAAACCACAGCGGGCGTAAAGTCCTTCAAAAAGATCGTGGCTTAAAATCGAATTTTCCGGCACGCGCCCTTCCAAAGTCGCCTCGAAAGCATCCACGACATACAAACCTTTGCCCGTAAAACTTCCTTCACAAAACAAATCTTGATAAACGTCGGACGAAGCCGTCGTATATGGATCGATGCCCGCGTTGTTGGAAAAAATCTGCGCGAACCGCGACCGCGCCGAACTTGTCAGAGTAATGCCGACTCGCGGTTGCAAAATGCCGTAGCCTTTTGTTACTCGCCTCGATTGCCCGTCAAATTGCGGACGATTTAGCGGATGTGTGGCAACACCGATGAGTTCGCGGGCAATATCTCGCGGCAGTTGCGTGTCCGAATCGAGCGTGATGACGTATTTCGTTTCTTGAAGTAGTTTTTTATCCGTTGCGCCCGTTATAAAAGTCGTATTTTCCGCACCACGCAAGAGGCGGTTAAACTCTTGAAGTTTCCCGCGCTTTCTTTCCCAACCCATCCATTTGCCTTCAGATTCGTTCCACAACCTCTTTCGGTGAAAAAGATAAAACTGTGCATTACCTGTTTTTTGATGCCGTTTATTTAATTCATCAATTCCGTTCAGGGCAGATTCAAGAATCGCTTCATCAGTTGGCATTTCCTCATTTGGCGCATCGCTAAAATCACTCAACAAGGCAAAATAAATATTCTCGTCCTGGTTTGCCAGATAATGAACTTCAAGTTTTTCGAGTAATTCTTCGACAGCTTCGACACTCGTCAAAAGCGTCGGAATAACGACGAAAGATTGAGCATCCGCCGAACTTGCCGAAGTTAAATCCATTCGCGGCAAAAGACGAGGTTGTAAAAAATATGAGACATCGAGATTGACCAGACTAACCGCCAAATCACTTGCCGGAATCAGCGACAGCAAAACAAAAACGATGAGCAGACCAATACTGCCAACAAACATACCGGCAATAAAAACGAGTGAACCGACCATTGCCAAAGTCAGTAAAAGAATCGCGCCGAGATAGAAAAATGTCGGATCTCGCAAAATCGCCCGCCGCAGACGCTCAAAAAAAGGCGGACGATAATCAAAATGCTTTTCGAGTTCTTTTATTCCTTCATCAATCAGGTAAAAACCAACGTGCGAGCATCTTTCGTCTTTCGGATCGGCTTGTTCGGCAAGTTTAACCGTAAAGGTGGCAACTTCAAGTTCATCGGTTTTCGTGCGTTTGGCAATTTTTTCAACGACATCGCGGTAACGATCACGGGTTTTAAAATCCATCTGTGAGTAAATGTTCGGCGGGTCTTTTTTCAAGATCGGGTCAACGAGGCTGACGCTTTCAAAAAAATTCTGCCAATTAAGCGTCGAGAGCAGACGCATACTCGTGATAATGTTGCCGACGGTAACTTGGGTTGCGGCTTGGCGGTGATGCTCTGACTGGACGATTTGCTCGATATTTTCGCCTTGATTTTGCAGTCTTTTCTCCAGCCAATCAATTAAAGGATTGATGGACGGGTCTTGATCGCGGAGACGACGCGCAATTTGGGCGATAAAGGCGTGATCAAAAACCTTTTGTTTGCCCAAACGCTTGGTTAGCAATGACAATAATTCGTCAGGCTCTTTTTCAGCGAGTTCAAGAAGTTGGTCGGCAAGTGCGTCGGCTTCTTCGCGTTCCTCGCGGGCGATTACAATGCGCGAAGCTAATCTTCGCAAATTTTCTACCAAAGCAATCCGCAAAGTAATTGCCGATGCCCATAATTCGCCAATTTTAAGCGGCGTAATGGTCTGAAACGAGTGAAAAAATCTTTTTAGTGTTTCAACCTCTAAACGACTGTCTGTATGCGCGATAATTGTTGAGGCAATGGCGTAAATACGCGGATAACCCGCAAAATCTCCTTCGGGCAATTTTGGCAATTCACGATAATAACCCTTCGGCAAATCTTCGCGTATTTCGCGCAATTGCTCTTCAATAATATGAAAATTATCCACCAACCATTCGGCAGCAGGCGTAATAGCCTGTTCATTGCGAATCGCATCGGCAAGCGAACGATACGCCGCAATGAGAACTTTCCCGTTATCTTCTAAACGCGGAAGTAATTTCGGAAAAATTTTAGGTTGAGCTACTACTTTTTGTTCTTCAGCGAGAATTTGGGCAAACTGCTCAAGCCGTTCGAGACTGAATAATTCGGCGCGAATAGGTTCTTCATCTTCTTTATTTATAAAGGTATTCTGAGATTTAGTGAACTTTAATTCCGATAATTTTTTCATTTCTAGCCCGCCTTGATGTATATAAATTTCAATCTTACCTTAAATTCTATTAACGAGCCGATATAATGGCTCGTGTATGAAGTTTTTCTTTTGTTTAGATTGATTTTACACTTTTGAGAACACCATCATCAAATACTTCGCATCAGGCGTTACGCTGTCGTCAATTCATCCTGAACCGTATTCACATCTTTATCGCCGCG
>JANOXW010000159.1:0-2737 GCA_031418635.1 Acidobacteriota bacterium | reverse complement strand
AGCAATTTTTAAGTTTTCTGGAGTTTTTAGATAATCTCAAAATCTCTAATTCGAGATTTAGAATTTGAAATTTAAGATATTCAATTTTAAATAAATATTTTATGGAAAATTAAAATGCCAGATAATTTAAAAAACGCTCTATTAAATATGGCAAAGAAAATTCTCGGCATACGCACGGAAACGGAAACAGTTGAACTTGCGTTAGAATCAATAATTTCCGAATCTGAAAAAAACAAAATTGCGTTCAAAGCAACAGAAAATTTTTTGAAAAGCGGCATTGAAATAGAAGATGTTTTTGGAAACCTGGAAGGTTAAGCAATGTCAAAATCAACCATCTTCGACACTTCGATTTATGTTCGCGCTTTGCGTCAAGGAAACACAGACATTTTGCAACAAAGGCAAAGCGAAAAATTTTTGCTTTGTTTAAGTGCAGTTGTCTTGAAAGAACTTTACGTCGGCGCGGCAGACAAAAAATCAATCAAGATTTTGAATAAATTTGAAAGTGATTTTACAAATGTCAATCGTCTTATCGTGCCGAATCAAACAGATTGGGTAATCAGCGGGCAAATTTTGAACAAAATAGGCAAAAAACACGGCTTTGATAAAGTCGGGAAAGCGCATCTAACCAACGACACGCTTCTTGCAATTAGTGTTGCACGAATGGGCTTTAAATTGCTCACGACAAATGCGAAAGATTTTCAATTGATTTCCGAGTCCAGAGAATTTGAATGGGAAGTTGTTTGAATTATCTTTTCTCAATCTTCATCTTCATTCCAAATTTCGGACGCAAAGTAATCATCGCTTGAAGTCCAATTTTTTGTTCGGGCGCGAGGCTTAAATTCCAATTTCTACCTAAAATTGCGAGGAGCAAAACGCCTTCCATCCACGCGAAACCTTCGCCGATGCAGTTCCGAATGCCTTTGCTGAACGGAAAGTAGATAAATTTGTTTCCCGCTTCTTTGATGGAAAGTTTTTCCCAGCGTTCAGGCTGAAAATCTTCGGCGTTTTCCCAAAATCGTGCGTCGCGGTGCATCACAAATTGACTTGCTAAGACAAGCGATTTAGGCGGAATTAGATAGCCACCGAATTCGTGTTCTGCGGTTGCAAGTCGCCCAACTGTCCAAGCAGGCGGAAAAAGCCGCATTGATTCGGCTAAGATTTGTTCAGTATATTTCAACCGCGGATAATCTTCGGGCGTAATCGGTTTATCACCCAAAATTTCAGCGAGTTCGGCGTGAAATTTTGCTTCCGATGCGGGATTTTGCGAGAGAAGATAAAATGTCCAAGTCAGCGCGTTGGCAGTCGTTTCGTGTCCGGCGAGAAAAAGCGTCAAACATTCATCGCGGACTTGTTTATCGGTCATAGCGTTGCCGGTTTCTTCGTCCTGCGCCATTAACAACATCGAAAGCAAATCGCCGGTATCTTCGCCCGATTTTCGTCTTTCATCAATAATTTTGTATATTACTTCGTCAAGTGTATTTCGCGCATTTTTCAATTTTTTGATCGGCGGAAGCGGTAATTTTTCCAAAATCTCGGAAAACGGAAAAAGCATAAAATTAAACATCGAAACAATAGTTGTCATCGCTTTTCCAACCTCCATCGCTTCATCTTCGACATTTGCGCTAAACAAAGTTTTGCCGACAATCCAAAGTGTCAGGCGCATCATTTCTTTGTCAATGTTCCGAATTTCGCCATCACGCCATTCGCTCGACATTTTCTCGCCGAATTCAATCATTGCTTTGGCGTATTCATTGATGCGAGTGCGGTGAAAAGCGGGCTGAATCATTCGCCTTTGACGCAAGTGAAATTCCTTTTCACTCGTTAAAAGTCCTTCGCCGAGAAGACCTTTAGCGCGTTGAAGGGCGCGACCTTTGATAAATTTGGCGTGATTGGTAACCAGCAAATCACGTATCAAATCGGGATGATTTATCAAAAAAGCCTGCACACCGCCAACTTTGAACGACGAAACATCGCCGAGTTTGGACAATTTGGTCAAAAATTCCGTCGGATTTTTGCGAAATGAACGAAAATGTCCGCCAATAAAATCAGTTTTGACAGTCGGCGGCAAGTTTTGTTGAATTGCTTTCATTGAACTGATTTTAGCAGAAAATTCACCACAGATGCACAGAGAATTTAAATTTTTATTAGTTGAAAACGATAAAATTTGAATATATTCCGACCTTTCCAATTTACAAAAAACTCTGCGGACTTAATGCCGCTGTGGTGAAATTGTCTTTGGCTTTTAGAATTTTTCGCGCAAAACTGCTATTTTTATAAAGGTATGACAGAAGCAAAAACGAAAAAAATCAAACCCGATATTCGCGCAATTACGCGCCTTGTGCCGCCGAGTGGCAATCTTGTCCAAGGTCAGTCAGAACTTCCGATTGATCCGAACTTAGCACGCGAAGCGGCGGAAATTATTGCCGCCAGCCAAAATCATTACGGCGGTTCGGAAGGTGATGCAAATTTGCGAAAGGCAGTCGCCGAAAAGATTAAAAAATATAACGGCATCGAAGTTAATATTGACGCAAAACCGCTTGAACTGATGATTACTAACGGCGGAACAGGTGCGTTAATCGGCATTGCCCAATCGTTTTTACGCGGCAAATCGGCGTTGGTTTTTGAGCCTTATTATCCGTATCATCGCAAGATTTTAGAAGAATTCGGCAGCAAAACCGAAACTTTTGAACTTGATAAAACTCTGAGTTTTGAAAAAGCCGCATTGCTTGAAAAATGC
>JANOXW010000158.1:0-3894 GCA_031418635.1 Acidobacteriota bacterium | reverse complement strand
TTGAAAGTTTGCGCTTCAAATCTTCAACCACCGCTTCCATACTCGGTTTTGTTTCTTTTAATACAATATCTACACTCATATTCTTTTATTGTTCCTTCAAAAGTTCTTCTAATTTTTCAATTTTGGCTTTCAAAAAATCGTTTTCAGATGAAAGTTCGTCAACTGCTTCGGCAAGTTCTTCCGTCGTCTTCAAAAATTGATTGGTCGAGGGATTGAAAAGACGCAAAGTTTTGTTTTCGACAACTAACTCTAATCCTAAAACTTCGCTTTTGACGCGATCATTTTCGATTTTCACGGTTGAAAATCCGCCATCTTCCAACTGATAAGCCGTGAACGCAGGCGCGGTTTTCGGTTCAAGCGGATTGAAAATATAATACTCTTTGACACCGAGCATTTCATACAAAGCCTTTTTTTCAACACGGTCTTTGCGCCACGTTCCGCGCGAAGAAAGTTCAATCACCACCGACGGCACAACGTCTTTTTCTTCCCAAGTTTTATAACTCGTGCGGTCGCCTTTCGGGATGCCGAAACAAACCATCACGTCGGGCGAAATAACTTCCGTCGGTTCGCCTTCGAGATAGTAAAACATTATATTTCCCGTTACATAAATGTTTTCACGTTCAGCAAAGAAAATCTCTAAACAACTCGTTAGATATAAAATAAGTTTTCGGTGTGTGTCGGTTTCTGCCATCGGTTCTCCATCAGATTCGGGATAATAAATTTCGCTTCCGCGAGATTGCGGCGGCGGAATTATTGGCGTGTTTGATTTTACTTGAATATCCATAATCCGATTTTAATGAATTTTGGGCAGAAACCGCAAATCGTTAAAAAATCAGCCTGCGTTTTGCTTTTTCGTTCCGACCGAAACATAAGTCCCGATTGATAAATCGCCTTTAACGGCTTTGACGATATTGCCGTTTTTACGCATATTGAAAACCATAATCGGCAAATTGTTGTCCATACAAAGCGAGATTGACGAAGCGTCCATTACTTTGAGTTGTTTTTCCAAAACTTCCTGATAAGAGATTGTTTCATAGCGAGTCGCGTCTGCGTTAGTCATCGGGTCAGCCGAATAAATGCCATCAACTTTCGTGCCTTTTAAGATAATATCGGCTTTGATTTCCAAGGCGCGAAGCGAAGCGGCAGAATCGGTTGTAAAAAACGGATTGCCTGTGCCGGCGGCAAAAATTACGACGCGCTTTTTTTCCAAATGCCGAATAGCACGACGGCGAATAAACGGCTCGGCGAGTTGCGGAATGTCAATCGCCGACATCGCCCGCGTATAAACACTGAGTTTTTCCAGCGCGTCTTGCAAAACGACGGCGTTCATCACGGTTGCCAACATTCCGATATAATCTGCCGCCGACCTGTCCATATTACCCGCGGACTTGGAAACTCCGCGAAAGATATTGCCACCGCCGACGACAACCGCAATCTCAACGCCGAGTTCGTGAACATCTTTGATTTCCTGCGCTACGGATTCGGCAACTTTCGTGTCAATTCCGTAATTTTGGTCGCCCATCAACGCTTCGCCCGAAATTTTTAGCAAAATTCGTTTGAACGTCGGTTTGTCGGTCTTGGTCGTTTTCATAAATACTAATTTAACTTATAAAATTCTTTTGACAAAAGCGCAGAAAGAAAAAGCCCAAATAATTTTGGGCTTTTCTCAAAAAAACTAACTTCCCGCTAATGCGGCAACTTCTTCGGCAAAATCATCTACCCGTTTTTCGATGCCTTCGCCCATTTTGTAGCGCGTGTAGCGTCTGACGGTGATATTTTCTTTTATCGAAGCAATCTTTTCCGCCACCAATTCGCCAATGGTTTTCGATGGGTCTTTGACAAACGCCTGGTCAAGCAAAACATTTTCCTCGTAGTATTTATTAACGCGCCCTTCGATAATTTTATCTATCACATCGGCGGGTTTATTCGCGTTTTTCGAATCATTTTTAAGTTGGTCACGCAAAATTTCGCGTTCTTTGTCGAGAACATCAGCGGGAACTTCTTCACGCCGCAAATATTTCGGGTCAGACGCGGCAATGTGCATCGCCACATCCTTGACGAGTTGTTGAAATTCTTCACCACGCGAAACAAAATCGCTTTCGCAATTGATTTCTACCATCACGCCAACCTTTCCGCCCATGTGGATATACGAACCGACTGCGCCTTCCGCCGTAACGCGCCCGGCTTTTTTGTCAGCCGTCGCCATTCCTTTTTTGCGAAGGAGTTCAACCGCTTTTTCGACATCTCCGTCGGCTTCGACCAAAGCGTTTTTACAATCTACCATTCCTGCGCCTGTTTTTTCACGCAGGTCTTTTACTGCACTCATTGAAATTTCTGCCATAATTTACTCCAAAAATAATTTCTGATATTTAGTTTGAAAAAAAGCGTAGCCTGTTTTCGTCTTTGAAGGGAAAACAGCTACGCTTGCAAGATAAAATTTATTTATTTAACTAGCTGTCGCTTCGGTTGATTCTTCTTGCGGTTTTTCTTCAACCTCAGCCGAATCTTTAGTAACGATTTCCGTTGCGCCGCCAACTTCTGGAATGCTTTTGCCTTCCGTCATCGGGATTGTTGTTATCGGATGAGTTTCTTCAACCGTTGCAACCGATTGGTCGGCAACTTGAATTGTCGGTTCGGCGAATTCTTGCGTTTCAGCCGTTTCGCCTGTTTCGCTTTCAATTCCGACACCTTCCGTGCCGACGTTTTGACCTTCTAAAATAGCATCGGCAATGCGCGAAGCAAACAGCCGAATTGCACGAAGCGCGTCATCATTACCCGGAATAACGTGAGCAATGCCGTCGGGCGAACAATTCGTATCAACCACCGCAACTACGGGAATATTGAGCCGATTTGCTTCTGCAACCGCAATATCTTCCTTGCGAACATCAATAATAAAAAGCATATCGGGCAAACCGTTCATATCTCGGATGCCCGCGAGATTTTTCATCAAACCCTCGTGCTGACGGTCAAGTTGCAGACGCTCTTTTTTGGTTAACATCTCGAAACGACCATCTTCTTTCATTCCTTCGATGTCTTTCATTTTCTTCACCGATTTTTGCACGGTTTGAAGATTTGTCATCAAACCGCCCAACCAGCGATTATTGACATAAAATTGTCCGCAACGCTCCGCCTCTTCTTTAATCGCGTCCTGGGCTTGGCGTTTCGTGCCGACAAATAAAACTTTCAAATTCGGTTTTTCCGTGAACGCTTCCTGCACATATGAGAGCGCATCGCGGAAAAGTTTCTGCGTCTTTTGCAGGTCAATAATATAAATGCCGTTGCGCTCGCCGAAAATATATTCCTTCATTTTCGGATTCCAACGGCGAACTTGATGTCCAAAGTGAACGCCCGCTTCGAGCAGTTCTTTCATTGTAACTGTAGCCAAAATTTAAAATCTCCTCAACTTATTGGTTTTTTGTACTCGCCGAAGTCTAGTTTATAAACCAAAAAACTTCGACAATGGTTTATTGATTTTGGATTTTAGGCTGCCGATTTTGGATTGAATAGAAAACTTGAATGTTCATATAAATTCTTAAACCCAAAATCCAAAATCTAAAATCTAAAATCGAACTATCGTTTCGAGAATTGGAATCTCGCTCGTGCGCCTTTTTGTCCGTATTTCTTACGTTCTTTTTGGCGCGGGTCGCGTGTTACCAATCCAGCTTTTTTCAAAACGGGACGTAAATCCGCGTTATATTCCATCAAAGCGCGAGTGATTCCGTGTCTGACCGCGCCGGCTTGTCCCGCTGTTCCGCCACCTTTAACATTTACTAAAATGTCAAATTTTTTGGAAGTGTCGGTTAAGCGAAGCGGTTGATGGATAATCATTCGCAATGCTTCGTTGGGAAAATACTCTTCAAAATTTCGCCGATTGACGATAAGTGCGCCGCTACC
>JANOXW010000157.1:0-3100 GCA_031418635.1 Acidobacteriota bacterium | reverse complement strand
AGAAGTTGAAAGAGCAATCATAGAAATTACCAAACCATTTATCAAGGCAAGCCAGGCAATCAAAAAATTGACTTGTTACAACTGGCTACTTAACACACCTTCTTAAATTGTTTTGGTATAATCAAGCACAGAGAACGACCGAGCCGCCAAAACTGCTGTCTGCGGTGGGCTATTTTGATTCTCGCCGGATGGCGTTTCAAGTTGGTTGACGAAGAAGTTTGAATTGAACCGGAAATGTCGCTGATGGCTCAACTTCAAAGGTAGAAGCAAAACCTGTTTTTCATTTTACCATTGGACGTGAGGGCGCAGGCAATGACCAAACAGTTATCATCTATCAGCTATATGTCATCAGTAGCTTGTTATCTGATAACTATTGACTGATAGCTGAAAAGGTTTCGCCCCACGTTATTTCAACCGTTGAATTATTGTCCGCCGTTCATCTGTTTTTTCAACTGCACGATGAATGAACGCACGGCACTCGTTTCGTTGCTGTCAGGAAAAACGCGCAAAAATTCTTCATAAACCGCGATGGCATCTTTGTTTCGCTTCATTTTTTCATACGCCAAACCGAGAAATTGATAGATAGTTTCCGCATCGGGTGCGCCTGAAAGTTGGGAAACGGCTTTTTTAAAGAATTCGACAGCGAGTTCATAATTGGCTTTTTCGTCCGCAAATTTGCCCTCTGCGCCGAAACTTTCGGCTTTTTCTTTGTAGAGCAAAGCTAATCCGGTGTGCGCTTCGGGTTGAAAACCTTTGCCTTCGGTGATGGCGCGTTTGAACGAGGCAACTGCTTTTGCTTCATTGTCTTCGGCTTTGTAAATTCTGCCTTCGACAGCTGATGCTTCCGCATAATTCAGGCGTGACTTTCGCGCTTCGGCAATTGCCTTTAACGCGCCTTCGTTGTCGCTGTTGTCGGACAAAACACGCGCTAAACCGAGTTGCGCTTCAGCATATTTCGGGCGCAACTTGATAGCTTTTTCATAAAGTTCCGCCGCTTTTTGTTTATCGCTTGACGCTTCGGCTTGCTGAAAAGCGAGTTCGGCTTCGTCGGTGGTTTTGGTTAAGGTAATTTTTACTTCGCCTTTGTTTGTCGGAAGCAAATTGTTTGAAACTTCTTTATAACCGTCGGCGCGAACCCGCAATTTTCTCGTTCCCGGCAATGAAAATTTGATAACGAGTTTGCCGCTATCGTCAGTTACGCCGCGCTTCACGTCGTCAAGCCAAACAATCGCTTTCGGTTCGCTGCTAACTGTAATTGTTCGTTGAGCAGTGGGCGTTGGCGCAGACTTTCCTTTTTGCGCCAAGCCCGAATCAACCGCCCAAACAAAGCAAAAAGCCAAAATTAAAATAATAAATTTAAAACGCATTTTCTTATTCCTCCATCGTCAATCAGATTGCGAAAAGCAATCAACCGTTGCTTTTTAACCTTTGTCGCAATCAATTCAAATGTATATTTATGATAAACAATTGAAAGAAAATGTGCCAAAATTAAAATTTATTTTCGCCAAAACTTGATTTTTTCAGCTATAAATCTATAATCATATATTCGCGGCTGGGTAGCTCAGCTGGTTAGAGCGCGGGATTCATAACCCCGAGGTCGAGTGTTCAAGTCACTCTCCAGCCACCAGTAAAATCAACAACTTACGGCAACTGTCCAAGTTGCCGTTTTTGTTTCGTTACCAATACGTTACTAAAATCCGAATTTTCATCCAAATTTTCAACTGCTCGTCTCAAGGCAACATCAGTTGCATGAGTGTAACAAGATGTCATCTTAATATCCGAATGACCTAAGATTTTCATCAAAGTAAAAGTATCTGCTCCGGCATCCGTCATTCTCGTAACGGCGGTATGCGACAAATCATGAAAGCGAAAATCCTTAATACTTGCCACTTTGATAGCCTTTTGAGATTGAAAACTTCGCTGCGAAGAAGAGTTTTTGTTCCACTTTTATTGAACCATCTCAAACTGTTTCAATTTCTTTTCTTGTGTTCTGTTCATTGATTTACCTCTCTTTTTAGATTAAAGTCTAATGAACAGTTACACAATTTATTTTACATTCTCAGTAATTAGCCAAATATAGCGATGATTGTGAGAAAATTGTTTGTGAATATTCATCGGTCAGTTGTGAATGTTTAGAAGTTAGTTGTGAATGCTCATCTTTCACATATTTACGGCAAATAGTGGTCAAAAATGAGATCGTGTTAGCGGCAAAACCTATGATTCCTATCCCTGATGCCTTAAAAATTATCGAAACACAGGTTAAAAATCTTGCCGCTGAAAAGGTTGAAATAGCCGATTCGTGCGGGCGAGTTTTGGCGGAAGAAATTCGTGCTGATATGGATTTGCCGCCATTTAATCGTTCACAGATGGACGGTTTTGCGGTCAAAGTAAAAGACACGAAAAACGCGCCGGTCAAACTTCGCATCGTTGGTGAAAGTTCGGCGGGAACAGGTTTTGACGGAAACATTAAATTGGGCGAAGCTGTCAGAATAATGACCGGCGCGAGGATTCCCGACGGTGCAGACGCTGTTCAAAAAGTCGAATTGACAAACGAAAGCGATGGCTTTATCACGATTTTAGAGCCGACGAAATTGAAGCAACACATCGTCAATCGCGCTGACGAAATCAAAAAAGGCGTAATAGTTTTTGAGCAAGGCGAAATTATCAGCGCACAAAAAATTGCGACATTGGCATCTTTCGGTTACGCCAAAATCAAAGTTGCCAAAAAGCCGCGAGTAGCGATTTTAGCGACGGGAAGCGAGATTGTGCCGATTATGGAAACGCCGCAAAAGGATCAAATTCGTAATTCAAATTCGACTATGCTCAAAGTGTTTGCGGAGAAATACGCTGATGTGCAGGTTTTCCCGATTGTCAAAGATGAGCTTGAAAATCTGAAATCCGAGATAAAAAAAACACTCGAAACGTGCGATACTTTGATAATCTCCGGTGGCGTTTCGGTTGGCGATTATGATTTTACAAAACCCGCTTTGCGAGATTTAGGCGCAGAGATTTTCTTTGAGAAAGTCAGTTTGCGACCGGGCAAACCGACCGTTTTTGCTAAACTTGCCGACAAATACATTTTCGGTCTGCCGGGCAATCC
>JANOXW010000156.1:0-23793 GCA_031418635.1 Acidobacteriota bacterium | reverse complement strand
TGATTCCAGCCGTTCAGATTGACCGTTACTCTGGTAACCGTGCCACTCAAGCCGGCAACCGAAACATTGGACGGATACGGACTACCGATACCACTGGTCGTCGTTGGTTGTCCACCCGGAACATTAATCAGCGTCGTGTTGGCGAATGTGCAACAGGGCGTTCCGGTTGGTGTTGGAGTTGGAGTTGGAGTTGGAGTTGGAGTTGCAGTCGGAGTTGGAGTCGGTGTTGCCGTCGGTGTCGGTGTAGCCGTTGGAGTTGGAGTCGGGGTTGGCGTTGCCGTTGGTGTTGGTGTCGGAGTTGGCGTTGGTGTCGGAGTCGGAGTCGGGGTCGGAGTTGGCGTTGGTGTCGGAGTTGGGGTTGCCGAAGTGTTACAGCATGCAAAGCTGGAGAAGAATGCTCCGCCGGTCAACTGCATATTGTCATACCACGTTCCAAGATCGCCGACAGAACCATCAGATACATTTCTCCATCGAAGGACAACTATCTGTCCGTTTGCCGCCGCCGGAAGATTGATAACGGTATTTATACCTCCAGCCCCGGTCGGTCCGGTCCATGCCGAGCGCGTCCCAAGTGGAGTTCCGCCTTGCAATGCTCCGGTATAACCGCCGCTTACAAAACTGCCGCCAGCTGTAATAATATCTTGAAAGGCTCCGTTACCGATCCTGATATCCAAAGCAGTACCATCAAAAAGGTTTTCTGTACTAAACCGGTTGCTAAAAGAAATCTGGGCAGCCGCCGATGTAATACTTGCAGAGGTTTCGAGGGTTGCTTCGCTAGATGTTGCCGGATCGGCTGCAAAAACCGCATTCGGCGGACTTACAGCATTCACGGTGGTTGTTACCCAACCTGCACCGCCGCTGTTTGTCTGAGTCCATCCAAACGGCAACGCCGGTGGCGTAACACCGTCAAAATTTTGCGAAGTTGCACCGTAAACCGGCACGCCGGTCGGAAGCGTATAAACGAGATTGCCGCGATTAGTGGCACCGTCCTGATGCTGTATTGTGGCAGTAATACTGGTACCGCAAACCAACGACGGACTTGCCGTAAAAGTGAAATTCCGACTGACAGACGGACCACCTGCGACAATTACTCCATAGTTTTGTGCCGCACCCGCTCCGGTTACGCCACCCGTATTTTGGAGTGTCCCGACATCATTAACAGTATTCCCAGTCCCCGTATTGTTCACACCAAACGCAACCGTCACGGTTTCGCCCGGATCAACCATGCCATTTGCAGGCAAACAGCTTTCGGAAACAAGCGTTGCCGTCGTCGGGTTAAGCACCGGAGTCGGTATTCCAACCAGAGCCGGAATCTGCCACATACCGCGTCCGTGGGTCGCAATCCGAATCTGGCGCGGGGAGGCGGTAATAGCCATGTCAAACACAGCAACCCGTGGTAGTCCTGTTCCAAAAGGCACCCAGTTTGCCCCGGAATCGGTCGAGGCAAAGACACCTATATCGGTTCCGGCGTAGAGCAGCGTCGAATCAAACGGGTCAACTAAAAATGCGCTGACCGGAACTTGCGGCAAAATGTTTGCACCAGTTCCGGGAAGCGGAGTCCACGTTGGCGTTCCACTACTAAGATTAGTCGCTCTCCAAACATTTACTATGCCAAATGCCGAAAGCGTAACATACGCCGTATTGACGTTGTTCGGGTCAATCACGGCGCGGGCAACAAAGTTATTCGGAACAGCATTGCCAGCATCGAAATTGGTCAAAGTTGTCGAACCCGTCGTCGTGCCAAAAATTCCGCCGTTATTTTGACCGACAATTCTGACATTATCGTTTTGCGGCGAGATGCCGATGGAACTAATCGGATTGGTCAGATTTTGGCTGACTGCCGTGTGATTCGTTCCATTATCGGCGGAACGATATAAAATATTCGCGCCGTAATAGATAGTATTCGGATTGCCCGGACCTTGTTCGATTGGCGCGTAGAATAGAACTGCACCGCCGCAGGGAATACCGTTGCCGGCAACCCCGTTACAACCGCGGAACGCCCATCCACCTTCGGCTACGGTCGAGAGCGTAGCCGTTCCGTAGCCTTGCAGAGTGCCATTGTTGAAATAGGTATGATACATCCGCACATTGGTCGTATCGGTGGCATTTTGATCAATCAACGCATAACCGCCGTCGCCAAAATCAGATCGTCTCCAGACACCGGACGGATCGTAGTAATTAGTTCCGTTGTCCTGTGTGCCGCCGATGGTAAAATTCGGATCGGTCGGGTGAACCGCGATGCTTTCAAATTGGGTGGCTCTATAAGTCGTATTATTGAGACTCGTCCAATTTAAGCCGCTATCGGTTGATCTATAAATTCCGCCGTCCGAACCGAAATAAATGGTTGATGGAAGCGATGGCGCAACGGCAATAGCGTGTGAATCGGTGTGCAGACCGCTTTGGCTATTGGTAAAAACAGTTCCGCCGGTTATCGAAAAAGCAAAAGTTGCAGTTGTGCCGGTGCCACCGATATAAACACGGTCGGCATTGGTCGGGTCAACGTCAACGGCGATGTCATAGAAGCATTGTCCACCGCAAAAATTGTTGTCAATTTGCAGAGCAAAAGTCGCGCCGCCGTCAACTGAACGATGAACTGTTCCGCCGTCGGATGCCGAAGCCGCATAAACTGTTACAACTCCTGCAGCACTTCGGTTCAAGGCAAGTTCGGTTCTCGAATTACCCGTTCCCGTGCCGGTTGTTGCAAACGTGCGAACAAAAGTCGGAACCGCGGCAAGCGCGTCAATTGACCGGTAAACTCCGCCTTCACCGAGAGCAAATGAATCAACTTCGGTGCAAAGCACGAGATTCGGATTGCCCGGATCCATCACAATATCAAGAATGTTGCGATCTTGCGCGGCTAGTCCGCTAATCGTTAGTTTCGTAAAACTCGGAGCCGCCGAAAGCGCATCGGTTGAACGGAACAGACCGCGGGCGGCAAGGACATTGTTAGCTGTGCCGCCGATGCCACCGATACCTGACGTTGAAGAAGCAAAAATGATATTCGGATTAGTCGGATGAACGACAATTTTGCCAATAGAACGTCCCGTAAAATTAGCCCCGCCGATTGGTCCGGTAACAATCGGAGTGGCAGTGCTGGCATTATCAATCCGATAAATACCGGCACCAAAAAAAGAATCGCCGGAAAACCCTGATTCGCCCGTGCCGGCAAAAATCGTGTCGGGTTGCGATGGCGAAATCGCTACCGTGTTGACCGCTAAACTCAGCGCATTGTCTAACATCGGTGTCCAAGACGTGCCGCCGTTGGTCGAGCGATAAAGTCCGCCCTGTGCCGTGCCGACATAAACGATATTGGGATTGGTCGGATGAACGGCAATCGCCACCGTGCGTCCGCTAACTGCTAACTGTGCGCCGGTTGTAACTTGACCGTTGGGAATCGGATTAGGACCGATTTCCGTCCACGCCCCTGTTAAAGAATTTCTTTCAAATGATTCGGGCAAAGACGCAACCCGCTTTTGTTCTTCTTCCATTTGAGCAATAGCTTTTGGACGAAGCGTCGGGTCGGTCGGATTATCATTGTCAATACCACGCCGAAGCGCGATGTATTCAGAGCGAGCAGTTAAAAACTCTTCTTCGCTCATGTCGTTGCGTAAAAAACCGGGTCTATCCGGTTCGCCGCCCGTATTGGGTAGATTTTTTTCCGCTTCCGTGTTGATTTGCGGAAAGAATAAAGCTAACGCAAATACGGTAATTGATAGTAGTATGGCGTTGGCTATTAGAAATTTTTTCATGATGTTCCTCCTTAAAGAACTGGAAAAATGTTGATTAGTATTCTGAAAACTGTTTAATCGTTCCTTATCGGTTGAATTCCCTGTAGCTCTGCTACAGACATAAGAAGAAAGAATTCTTCCGATTTGGTTTTTGATGCCTCGCGGCAGAACCGCGAGGAGATGCATTTAGCAAAATTTCGTAGTTTTGATGACATTTAAGAAGCACCGACAGGATGTCGGTATTTTATGCTTCAACTGATAATGTAAGTCTTTTGTAAAACTAATTATCAATTCTTAACTGCCAAGTTTAACTCTGGAAGTCCTTATATTCTACAAAATAATATATTCAATTAGCAAGACGATGTGCAAAAAAAGCGGAATTTTCAAAAAAAATTAAGTAAGAATTTAACTATTACACAATGAAAAGAAGTCATAAACTGAAAAATAGAGCGTAGTAAAAAAACGGCAAATAATCCTAAATTGATAAAATAATTCTTTCAAATCTGAAAAAAACGGTTAGAATAGTTAGGGAAGTTATACCGAATTTTATAAAACAAAGAGGAAAAAAAGTTGCAAAAAGAATCTGATGAAGTGCTTGCGCCTTCGGAAAAACGGCGGTCAGACCGCAAAAAGCTGATTATTGACGTAAATTTTAACGGCGGCGACGCGACCGGCATTGCTAACACACGCGATATTGGCATCGGCGGATTGTATATGACGACCAACGCCAAACTCGATACGGGAACGCCGATTTTTTTGCGGATGACGATTGACGGAAAGGAAATCGGTGTCAGCGGCGTAATCGCCTATACCGATCCGGGACACGGCGTTGGTGTGCGTTTTCATAATCTTTCTGACGAACATCAATCTCTTTTATCTTTGGTTCTAAGCGAGTAGTATTTCGATGGCAGAAACTTGCGCCTAGGGCAAAGGCGGAATAACTCTATGGTCGAATCCGCCCTTGCTCCCGTGCGGGCTTTTGTTTCTTAAACGATGTAATGAAGATTTGAATAACCGCAGATTGATTTTTTTAACTCAGCCAACTCGGACGAGTTTGTTCAAAGGCGGTGATTTGAGATTCTTTCTGCAAAGTTAAGCCGATGTCATCCAAACCGTGTAGCAAAAATTCTTGGCGAAAGGCTTCAATTTCAAATTTGGTGCGAAATCTTTCGTCATCAAAAACGGTTCGATTTTCCAAATCAACGGTCAATTCGTAATTTTCATAGGTTTTGGATTTTTCTACTAAATCGGCGACAATCTTTTCATCTAAAACAATCGGCAAAATTCCGGTTTTGAAGCAATTATTGTAAAAAATATCAGCAAAACTCGGAGCGATAACAGCCCGAAAACCAAAATCTTCCAAAGCCCAAGGCGCGTGTTCACGAGAACTTCCGCAACCAAAATTAGCTCCGGCAATCAAAATCGAAGCGTTTTTGTATTTCGGATTATTCAATACAAAATCGCTTTTCAGAGTTCCATCAGCGTCAAAACGCCAATCGTAAAACAAAAATGCGCCGTAACCTGTTCGTTCAATTCGTTTCAAAAATTGCTTCGGAACAATTTGGTCAGTGTCAATATTCGGCTGATAAAGTGCGACGGGTTTTCCGGTATGCGTGATAAATTTGTTCATTGATTCATTGATTCATTGATTCATTGATTCATTTGTTTTTGTATTTTGGTGAATTTTTCTTTGCCGTCGTTTGTGATGCGGCAAAAATCGCCAGTAATTCATTGCCTTCCTGCATTAAATCTTTCATTTTGGGTTCGGAAAAGATTTCGCAATCAACTAACATTTCGAGCCAAAAAACCGTTTCATCTGCTTCTTCGACAACAACTCCGATTTTAGCAATAAATTCTGCGGTTGATCTTGCCCGACAACTTGCCCGATAATTTGCCGCAATCGCAGTTCCCGAACGTAAGAACTGATTGCCGATAACTTTTGCTTCTCCGGTATTCGGCAAAACCCGATATAGCTTGACTATCCGAATAGCAAAATCCTTCGTTCTTTTTTTCAATTTCTCAGCATAACCGTCTTCCATAATTTTATTGAATCATTTTTTCATTGATTCATTGAATCATTTTTTCATTGAATCATTATGATAAGCCGTTAAATTTATTGTTAAATGATCAGATAATTAATCTTACAATGAAAAAATGATTCAATGAATCAATGATTCAATCCTTAACCTTCCACTCTCTGACATCAACAAAATGTCCGACAATTGCCGCCGCCGCCGCCATTGAAGGCGAAACGAGATGCGTTCTGCCGCCGCGACCTTGCCGACCTTCAAAATTGCGATTCGAGGTTGAGGCACAGCGTTCGCCTGCTTGTAAAATATCATCGTTCATTGCCAAACACATCGAACAACCTGCGTCGCGCCTTTCAAAACCGGCATCGGTGAAAATTTTCGCCAAACCTTCTTTTTCGGCTTGTTGCTTGATTTGCATCGAACCGGGAACGACCATTGCGCTGACTTTTTCGCTGACTTTGTAACCTTTCGCAATGCGTGCCGCGGCGCGTAAATCTTCAATCCGCGAATTTGTGCAACTGCCGATAAAAGCGCGGTCAATCGTAATTTCGTCAATCTTTTGCGAAGGCTCCAAATCCATATATTGAAAGGCGCGTTCAAAGGATTTTCGCTCGTTTTCGTCTTTTGCCGACGATAATTCGGGAACGCTTTCAGAAATTTTAACCGACATTCCGGGCGAAGTTCCCCAAGTTACAAAAGGTTCGAGGTTTTCGGCTTTGATTTCGACAACTTTATCAAATTTTGCGTCCGAATCGCTTGGCAAAGTTTGCCAATATTCGACGGCTTTTTCCCAATTTGTATCTTTCGGCGCAAAAGGTTTGTCCTTTAAATACTCAAAAGTTTTTTCGTCAGGCGCAATCAAACCCGCGCGTGCGCCGGCTTCGATGGACATATTGCAAACCGTCATTCTGCCTTCCATTGAAAGATTTTTTATCGCGTCGCCCGCGTATTCGATGACGTAACCCGTTGCGCCGTCCGTGCCGATTTCGTTGATAATTCCCAAAATCAAATCTTTTGCCATTACGCCAAACGGCAATTCGCCTTCGACTTTTATCATCAAATTTTTCGATTTATTTTGCTGTAAGCATTGCGTCGCTAGAACATGCTCGACCTCACTCGTTCCGATGCCAAACGCCAACGCGCCAAATGCGCCGTGGGTCGCGGTGTGCGAATCGCCGCAAACAATCGTTTGTGCGGGTTGCGTTAATCCTTGTTCAGGACCAAAGACGTGAATAATTCCTTGCTCGATGCGGTCTAAATCGAAAATTCTCACGCCAAATTCCTTCACGTTTTTTCGCAAGGTTTCTACTTGTTGGGCGGCGACCTTATCTTTGAATGGAAGATGCCGATTTAACGTCGGAATGGCGTGGTCAATCGTGCCAATCGTCAAATCAGGACGGCGAACTGTGCGTCCGGCAAGCCGCAATCCTTCAAAGGCTTGCGGTGTCGTAACTTCGTGAATCAGGTGCAGGTCAATGTAAATCAGCGCGGGTTTTCCCGCTTCTTCAACAACAACGTGCGCTTCCCAAATTTTGTCGTATAGCGTTTTCATAAGAATTTTTGCCACGAATTAACACAAATTATCACGAATTTTATTTTTTACAAACAATTCGAGATAATTTGGTGGAATTCGTGGCAAAGAAATTAAACCGCGTGAAAAGCATAGCGGACATTTGCAAATTCTACCGCATATTTTGCAACTAAATCGCCGATTTCGTCGGTTTTTGTGAAATTGGTTTTATCATTTGAAATATCCAAAGTTCGATAACCTTCCGCCAAAACTTTTTCGATGGCGTTTTCGATGGCTTCGGCGGCTTCTTCGTTTTTTGCCGTGTAACGAAAAAGCATGGCGACAGAAGCGATTGCGCCAAGCGGATTGGCAATGTTTTTTTCCGCAATGTCGGGCGCAGAACCGTGAACAGGTTCGTATAAATCAATTTTTCCGCCGATTGTGGCTGATGCCAACATTCCGAGCGAACCGGTCAAAACCGCCGCTTCGTCGGATAAAATATCGCCGAAAAGATTTTCCGTCAAAATCACGTCGAAGCGAGTTGGATTTGTTACAAGGTGCATCGCGCAGGCATCAACAAAAAGATGTTCAAGCGTAATTTCGGGATAATCTTTCGCAACTTTTTCGACCGTTTCGCGCCACAAACGCGACGTTTCCAAAACATTTGCTTTATCAACCGAAGTAACTTTGCCTTTGCGGTTTCGAGCAGATTCAAAAGCGACACGCGCCACTCTTTCGATTTCCGTGACCGAATAGCGCATCGTGTTAAAGGCTTCTGTTTCGGAAATTGCCCGCGGCTGACCGAAATATAGTCCGCCGAGAAGTTCGCGGACAATTAGCAAATCCGTTCCTTCAAAAATCTCGCGGCGAAGCGGCGATGAATCAATCAACGCGGGAATCGCCTGTGCCGGACGCAAGTTTGCAAATCCGCCCAGCGTTTGGCGCAGTTGAAGCAAACCGATTTCGGGACGATGTTCGGGTAAAAGATTATCAAATTCGGGCGAACCGACCGCGCCAAGCAAAACCGCGTTTGAATTCAGACAAGATTGCTTCGTTTCTTCGGGAAACGGCGAACCTTTTTCACGAATCGCCGCACCGCCGATAAGTTGTTCTTCGGTTTCAATGTGTAAGCCGAAAATGTCAGCGACTCCATTTAAAACTTTGACAGCTTCGCGTGTAACTTCAATGCCAATGCCGTCGCCGGCTAAAACTGTGATCTTCATTTATTATTTATTCATTTATTCATTTATTCATTGAGTAATTCGTTACATTTTGAGATTAAAAAAAATGAACAAATGATTCGATGAATAAATGAATAAATTTCTTACGCCGCCATCGAGATCGGCATTTGCGTCGGCAAAATCGCCAATAAATCTTGGTCGTAAATGTTTTTCTTTTTATCAGCCAGCGTAGTAAATTTTGAATAAACTTCGCCGATTTCCTGTGCCTCGATTTCGTAGCCGAGTTCGTTGTAACGCGCAATCAGCGCGTGTCTGCCTGAATGTTTGCCGAGAACGATGTTGTTTGACGGAACGCCGACCGATTCCGGTGTCATAATTTCATAACACAGCGGATTGCTCAAAACGCCGTGTTGGTGAATGCCGGCTTCGTGTGCAAAAGCGTTTCTTCCGACAATCGCTTTGTTTGGTTGAACGTCGAAACTGATGATTGACGAAAGCAGTTGGCTGGTCGGAAAAAGCTGTGCCGTCTTGATATTGTTGGCAAAAGGCATTTTGTCGGCGCGAACCACCAACGCCATCACGAGTTCTTCCAACGAAGCGTTGCCGGCGCGTTCTCCGATTCCGTTAATCGTGCATTCAACTTGCTGTGCGCCGGCTTCAATCGCCGCCAAACTATTTGCAACTGCCAGACCTAAATCGTTATGACAATGAACACTTATCGTTATATTTCGATCACCGACAACCTTTTCTTTGACGATTCTGACAAGATTTGAAAATTCATTCGGAAGCGTGTAGCCAACCGTGTCGGGAACATTCAAAATACTCGCGCCTTCTTCTGCCGCAACGCTGAAAACTTCGCATAGAAAATTCACATCACTGCGCGTGGCATCTTCGGCGGAAAATTCGATTTCTTCGGCATAATTTCGCGCCCGTCGAACTGCGTTTCGCGTCATTTCCAAAACTTCCTCACGCGATTTTTTCAGTTTGTATTCGAGATGAATATCGCTGGTCGCCACAAAGGTATGAATCCGCGATTTTTTCGCTTTTTCTAAGGCTTTCGCGGCGCGGTCAATATCAATTTCAGTTGTGCGACAAAGTGCGGCGATGGTTGCCGTTTCACATTCTTCCGAAATTGCTTTGACTGCCTGAAAATCGCCTTCCGAAGCAATCGGAAAACCTGCTTCGATAATGTCAACTCCAAGATATTCGAGTTGCCGCGCAAGTCGGATTTTTTCACCTAAGTTCATCGAACAACCGGGCGATTGTTCACCATCGCGCAAAGTCGTGTCGAAAATTGCGATTTTTTTTGATTTCATTATTTCTCCAAATCTCTTTAAAATTTTGTCGTAAATAAAGCAGTATAAGACTTAAAAGAGGATGCTATACAAATCAAACACTAAAAGTCAAGATTATTATTTTTATAAAAAGATAAGTTATGTTAATATAAAAACATTAAAAAATTCGAGTATTTGTAAAAAGTATTCAAAAAAATTTGGTTATCGGCGAAATAGTTTGAGAAAAGTCTGTAAATATCACACATAGCAGGAGTTATAGTCGAAAGTTTAAAAACTGAGCAAAAATTATGGAGATGAATCAGTTGGAAGTTTTAGCGGTTGTTGCAGAAGAAAAAAGTTTTTCAAGGGCGGCGGAAGTTTTGCATCGAACGCAACCGGCGATTAGTCAAGCGGTTCAGCGTTTGGAACAGGAAATTGGCGAAAAACTTTTTGATCGTTCATCAAAAAATGGAACTTTGACGTTAGCGGGCGAGGTTTTATTGGATTATGCCAAGCAAATGCTGAATCTGCGACAGACGGCGCGTAACGCTATCAAGGAAATGCGCGACCTTCATCACGGCAAAGTTACAATTAGCGCAAATGAACACACGGTTTTTTATCTTTTGCCGGTTATTCAAGAATTTCGACGGCTTTATCCGTTGGTAAAAATCGAAGTTCAACGCGGTGTCGCCAGCCGAATTCCGAAAGAAGTTTTGGCACGGGAAGTCGAATTAGGCGTTATTTCTTTTAAGCCGAATGATAAATCGGTTAATTCAACGCCGGTTTTAGTTGACGAATTGACGTTGATAGTTTCGCCGCAACATCCGTTGGCGAACAGAAAAAGTGTGTCGGTCAAAGAACTCGGAGTCGAAACCTTCGTCGCGCACAACGCGCCTTCGCCGTATCGTCAAAAAGTTATCGAAACTTTCGATAAACATCAGACAAAACTGCACATTGCAATCGAATTGCCGTCGCTTGAAGCGATTAAAAGATTGGTTGAAAAAGGTGTCGGCATTGCGCTTGTCCCAAAATTGACGGCGCAAAATGAGATTACCAACGGACAACTGCACGCAATTTCGGTCAGAGAGATGAAACTTGAGAGAAAACTCAATATAATTTACCGACGGAATTCGGTTTTGTCGCACGCCGCAAAATCGTTTTTGAAGTTGGCAAAAGAAATGAATAAGTAACCGATAAAAAGTTATTAGCGGTTAATGTGGATTTGCTGAAAATAGGTTAAAATGTGAATCAAATTTATACAACACGAAAATTTGGAGAAAATATGTTTGAACAATTTACACTTGGAATCGAAGAAGAATTTCAGATTATTGACCCGGAAACACGCGAATTGAAATCGCACGTTTCGGAAATAATGGAAGAAGGAAAACTGCTTTTGGGTGAAAAAATCAAGCCTGAAATGATTCAATCAATGGTTGAAGTCGGCACGGGCATTTGCCACAACATCCAAGAAGCGCGGGAAGATCTGACCAAACTGCGATGTATAATTTCGAGTTTGGCGAAAAAGAAAGGAATGGTCATTGCCGCCGCTTCGACGCATCCGTTTTCAAAATGGTCGGAGCAAGCGATTTATGACGATGAGCGTTACGAATTTCTCGTGCAAGAACTTCAAATGGTGGCGCGTTCACTGTTGATTTTCGGGCTTCACGTTCACGTCGGTATCGTAGATTTAGACCGCCGGATTCAAATTATGAACGCGGCGCGATATTTTCTGCCGCACGTTTTGGCGATGACGACATCTTCGCCGTTTTGGTTGGGATTTAATACCGGTCTGAAAAGTTATCGTTCGGAAGTTTTCAAAAAATTTCCGCGCACCGACATTCCCGACCATTTCGAATCTTATCAGCAATTTCAAAGCTACGTTGATTTGTTGGTAAAAATGAATTGCATTGACAACGCCAAAAAGATTTATTGGGATGTGCGTCCGCATCCGTTTTTCCCGACGCTCGAATTTCGTGTTTGCGATATTCCGACGCGGGTTGACGACACGATTGCCGTCGCCGCGCTTTTTCAGGCAATCGTCGCCAAACTACACACTTTAACCGATAACAATCTGGGCTTTCGGCTTTATCATCGAAGATTGATTCAAGAAAATAAATGGCGGGCGATTCGCTACGGTTTGGACGGAAAATTACTCGATTTAGGCAAACAAAAAGAAGTTCCGGTCAAGGATTTAATCCGTGAACTGCTTGACTTTGTTGATGATGTCGTGGACGAATTAGATTCGCGCCACGAAATCGAACATATTCATACGATTTTAGAGCGTGGAACGAGTGCCGACCTGCAGTTGCAAGTTTATGAAGAAAATAATCAAGACTTTTTGCCTGTCGTTGATATGCTGATAAAGAACACTTTGGAAAATGTGCCTGACCAATGTTTTGACTAAATTTTAGCGGACTAGAAAAAAAAATGGCGGATTACTGGAATTATTCGGTAATCCGTCTTTTATTTATAAATGGAGAGGTGTGTTTCTTGATAGGCTATCAAAACTTTGAAGTTACGGAAACAAAAACAGGTGAAAGAAGACAAATTAAATTCACAAAGCGGACAATCACTAATAGAAATGTTAGTAGTTTTGGCTATGGTAGGGGTTGTAACGGTCATTGCGGTTTTTAGTCTTGGAAATGCGCGAAACAATCTTCAAAGAAAAAATATCGCCCGCGAATTTAAGGTTAGTCTTGAACGCGCCCGCTTTGATTCGGTAAAAAGACGGGTGGCAGATGATAACGCAATGGCGCGTGTAACAATAAACAACGCTACTTCATTTAGTCTTGCTACCGATTTGAATCGGAACGGAACAATTGAAAACTCTGATTTACATCAAGTAAATTTTACCAATAGTAATGTGCGGATTGTCGGAAATAATTTAACTTTTCCGGTTACGATTAGGTTTGATCGTCGTGGTTTTGCGACGGCAACCAATAGTCTTGGGGCGGAAATTAGTCTTAACTTAGAGATTTGCGAAAATTGCACAGTTGCGACAGCGAACTCAAGTAATGCCGACACCATTTCAGTTTCGCCGACCGGCACGGTCTTAATGATGGAAGGCAATGAAACTTTGCCAATTTTTCAAAATCCCAATACATCAGTTGTCAGCGGCGGTTCGCAAATAAATCCACTTGTTACCGTTACCCAAACTCCACTAGCCACGCCAACACCTGCACAATGCACGGTTATCTTAACTTTATGTTTATGATTTAAAAAACTATGTAAGGAATCAATAAAACAATGCAACAAAAACGTCCCTATTTCACAAAAAACTCAATTTCTTTTTCAAATAAGAGCGATGATGCGGGGTTTTCACTCATTGAAGTTATTATCGCAATGGTCGTTTTATTGGTCGCCTTGCTTGGAGTTTTCACAGTTTTTACATTTACCATAAATTACAATGCGGGAAACAATTCACGCGCTCAAGCTCTGTCGGTTTTACAGCGGGAAACGGAATTGTTGAGATGTGCAAAATTCACGCCATTTATGACCGATGCCGATTTGACGGGTGGAGGAAAACCGCCGAAGTTCGTTGTTTCAGGAGACGGAAGTCGCTTTGTTGTGAACACCGTTGTTGATGATGACCCGTTCACCGTCGGCACTCAAACCAATGTTACCAACACCTTAAAGGAAGTAACCGTAACAGTCAGTTTGGAAAGCCCGACCCCGGGTTGGCAGACGGCGGTGCCGATAATAACAGTTTTGCGGCGAGTAAAAGCGAATTAAAGAATGGAGTGGTAAAAAAGAGTAATAATTATGAAACTTTCCGAAAACAAAAATGAAGCAGGTTTTTCGCTAATCGAATTGATTATTGCGATGACTATTACGCTCGTTCTTCTCGGATTGGCTTCGGGTTTATTGTCGGGTGCGCTTAGCACACGGAAGAGAGAAAGCCGCAAAACCGACGCGCTGACTTCATCACAAGCGGCGTTAAATTTATTATCGCGGGAAATTGGCAATTCCGGTTACGGTTTGACTACTAATGGAATAGTTACGGCGGATTCCAATTCGCAGATGTTGCATTTCCGTTCCAATGTCGAAAACGGCGATGCAACTACTAACAGTCCGGGCGAAGATTTAACTTACTATTTTGATGCAAATACGCAATCCATCGTTCGTTATGACCCGAACGATAATCCGCAAACTGCTGTTATTGTCAATCGAATCAGCGATGTAACCTTTCAATACTTCGATTATAACGGCACTTCAACCCCGACTCAACAGACGACTCCGACCAACAACACGGGGCGAACCAGGATAAATATAACCGTTCAACTCGAACCTGTCGAAGGTCAGCCCGACAACCAAGTTGTTTCTTTTACTTCGGATGTTACACTGCGAAATTCAAAATATATGTTGAAGCAATACTAATGTGAATGAGCAGTTAAAACACTATTGAAAAAGGTGGTGAGTATGAAAAAGAATGAATCGAATCTAAAAAACAGAGAAGGCGAAAAAGGCGCAGCAATAGTAATGGTTTTGCTCATTTCAACGCTTTTGCTCGTCGCTGTTACCGGACTTTTGCTGGAAACCTCATTGAATACGGCAAATGTAACCGACGCGGTTGCCGAACAACAAGCCTACAATGCGGCGGAAAGCGGTATCCAATCAGCAATCAATGTTTTGCGCGGAAATACTGTGCCAAGTCCTTTAATTGACCCGACCAAACCTGACACCGACCCGAAAAATCGAATTGATTTTGCCAAAGCCGTCAAACTTAATACCTCGAATGTGCCGGGCGACACCAGCACTCAAGCGCGTTTGTCGCGCTGGATGAACTACAACTACACGCCGACCAATTCGACCAATGCCGACCGCGTAACGCTCAGTTCGGGAACATACAATCCCGACAACGGTTTTGCTTACAACGTAACCGTCCGCGACCCCGACAATCCGCAAAAAATTATCGCCCTGACAACCGAAGGAACAATTGGTGGCGGCACAAATTCAAAAACTTTCGGTGTATTATTTAATACCGCAACCATCACATATAATTCGGTAACGACCGGCAGTGTTGACGTTTCGACCAACGAAGTCGGCATCAATCTCGGCAATTTTACGATTACGACAACCGGCGCAGGCGCAACTATTCCCGACACTCGTTTTGAAATCATTATCCGAATGACCGCGCCTTTTGTCGCCGCCGCCGTTTTGCGTGGAACACTCAAAGCAGGAACAATTACTAATAATTCGGTTGGGAATGTCAGAATTATCTTCGATTCACCGGCGTTTAATTTGCTTGGCAGTATTATTTCGTTGCCTTTAACCACAATTACACCGAATCCGCCAAGCACCAATGCCGGTAAAACTGACCTTTCCGTTACCATCACTTTATCGCAGCCGAAAAGATTGGTTATTCGATCTGTCGGTTTCGGACCTCGCGGGGCGCGAAAAGAACTCGAAGCAGTTGTCCAAAGAGATGTTTTCGATGGTTTGATACCGGCAACAGTAACTTTAGTCGGCAGAACCACCGGAGCAATTTTCAATTCGGGTTTATTCGCAACGCAACAGACGACATATTCGGGTAGCGACGTTTTGTCCACCGCTAAAATCCCACCTGTCGGAACAATTGACAGTAACTTGTTACAAGTCGTCGTCAATGGTCTATTGTGTCCGGGATGCACGGTCAATGGCAATCCGGCGAATGTTTCCGAAGAACTTCCGGCGTGGCTCAAAACAACCGCCGAACTCGATAAAAACATCAATGAATTTAAGGATATAGCCATTGCTTCAGGGCGTTATTTTGCCAATGGACAATCGCCGTCAAATTACGGCGACAATGCCAATGGAACGGGCATAACTTTTATTGACGGCAACGGAACTTTATCAGGCGCAGGTGGCGGAGTTTTGGTTGTTACGGGTAGATTAACGCTCAGTAATTCGTTTGATTTTAACGGGTTAATCATCGTAACTGGCGCAAACGGTGTGAGAAGAAGCGGAATCGGCAGTGGCAATCTGCAAGGCAATCTGGTTGTCTCGCCATACAACGCGGGCGATCTTGCCGCCGGCTTTTTACCGCCGAAATATGATCTGACAGGTGGCTTTTTGTCGAATATTGTCTATAACGCCAGCAATCTTTTGTTTGGTTCAAACCGCATCAATACAGTTGTTGTCGGTATCGCCGAAAAATAATTTCACGGATTTTCGATCTGTTTCAGAAAGGTACTAAAATGAAAAAACTTCTCCTAATAATAATCTGTAGTTTTATCGTTACTTCGTGTTCCGTCAGCGATAAATTAAGTCGGGTAAATAAAAAAGAGGTCTTTATCAATGATAATTATCGTACCACCAAAGAGGGCGATATTTTGATTGATGATAGAGATTTTGAACACAGCCAATCTCCGATTTTTACTTCTCGTGCCGGTTTTCAGGAAACTCCCAAATCTTCAACCGACAATTCGCAAATCAGCGTGATGATTGATGGTTTCGGCAATAAAACCGAAACTCGCCTATTTTCCAATCATCCGCTTTTACAAAGAGTTGTTGTCCGCACATTTGTAAATGGACAAAAAAAAGTTTTTGTCTATGGAAACAATGGCGATGTGAAACATCTTCCGCCGAATATGATGGATAAAGTGATGACCGCTTCGGCAAATACGTTGGCAAAATCAGCGGATATTTTTAATGGACGTGATTTAGAGAGTGAGCCTTATTTTCTGGCAACTCTTCGGAGTCAGAAGGCAAAAACGCCAGTGCCTTTGTCAGGTGATAAATTTTCTGTTGTAGAAAATGTTTCAGAACAAACTCAGGAAAATATACCAAAACAAACTCGGAAGGAAGATTCCACGGCGGTTAATCAACAAAATTCGGTATCGGCTGAACCTGAGTCGAAAAAAGATTATCAATCGGAAATAAACAAAATTCTATTGCAGACTACTCGAAAGAAGTGAATATTTCACAAATTTTGATTATTTGGCTTTACCTGTTTTTTGTGATTGATGAGTAATGAAACCGATTTTTTTAGAATTAACTTTCAAAATAAAGATGATAATGCAGAGCGCATTGCGGATTAAATGCGCTGTTGCACTTCGGGCAGACTGATGCACATTTGAGATATTCTTCAATAGATAATTGATGTCCGCAACCGCCGCACAACACCGCCGTTGTATTATTTTCGGCTTTTGACCAAACTTGCGACGGATGATTTGTATATTCGGCGTGGCATTTGAAACACGGAAACCATTGACCGCAACATTTGAATTTGATGGCGATGATGTCAACCGCGCTATGATAATGTGAACATCGCGTTTGACCGTCAACCTGCGTGCCAAACACTTCGACTTGGTGAATCAGCATATTCGCAGTTAAATCAATTATGCTCTAAAGCCAGCTTCAAGAAATTCTCGAACAAAATTCGCCCATCGCGTGATTCGTTGGGATGTTCCCATCGCGTCGGGTTTTTTGACCAATCTTCAAACGATTTTTCGAGGTGAAATTGGACACTGTAAATCATTTGTCCGTCAGAGCGTTTAACCATCATTTGATTTTTGCACAAGTAAGCTGTTGCCAATAAATCAAAGCCGTCGGGAATGCCTTCGACTTGCAAGCCGTGATTTTGCCAAACGCGCAAAATGTCGTCTTCGAGCGTATAATCCTGCCAAATTCCACTTTCTTTGTCGCTAATTCCTTGAAAAATCGGGTCGGAAGTTTCGATGATTTTAATAAAACGATATTGATATTCGACAACTCTGCCCGTGCGTTTTTCCGACGGTGCGAGATTGTCCAAAGTTTTCAATTCCGCGCCGAAACTCACGCCGACAAGTTGGTGTGCGCCGCAAATGGCAAGAACGGGAATTTTCGTTTGGTTGATAAATTTGTCAAATTTAGCGAGATGTTCAGGATTGTAATAATCAAAATCGGAGAGCGTTCCACTCATCACAATCGCGTCGGGTGCAAAACTCGCGGCGGCTTCGGCGACTTCTGAAAGATGAACGGTCAAGGTTTTCGGCTGACGCACGAGGCGCAAAACATTTTGGGCGATGTTGTTGCAAGCCATCGCGGAAATTTTATTTTCAAACCGCACTTTGCCTTCTGCCGTGCCGTTCCATTCGGTTTTGGCAAGCGGCGACAAATCCGATTCGTAGCGCAAAAGATTGTTGACGATTAAAACTTTGGCGTGTTCAATCCGCTTTTCAATCGGCTCATACCGACAAAAAGGGCGATTGTTATAAGGAAACGGAAGTTCCTGTAATTTCGGATTGGCTTTAATTGAAGCCGGCATCTCATCTAACATATATTTTATTAGTGAAAAACTGATAGTGAAAAGTGAAAAGTTACTGATTATTCTTTACTTTTTGTTTTTCACTATTTGTTTATGGTTTTTCACTTTTCACTTTTAGTTTTTAGTTTTTCACTATCTCCGTTGTTTCGTAGTTTGTTTAAATTCGGGCATTAACGAACCTGCGCCGATTTTTTCAATCTCATCACGCATTTCCTTTATCAATGCGCCACGCATTCGACCTTTGACCGACGGCGTTTTATTTTTCACGGCGGCTTCCAACAGAAGCAGACTTTTATGCCACGAAGATTCTAATTCGTCGGCAAGCGTCGAGATTTTCGTAATATCATACGGCACAGCGACTTCTTGACAACCGAAACGGGCGAAAATTTGCAAATATCGCGCTGTTGATAAATCCGGGCAAGCCAATCGTTTATTCCCGACTTTTAATTCAATGCCGAGAAGCGTGTGTTGAATCAAAGCGCGATTCTCACGCCGCGCAACTTCAAGTCGGTGAGCGCGGGTTCTTTGCGTCCGCACTTTTTCCCGATAAATCGTCGGTAGCCATTCGTCGCCCAACTTTTCTTTTATTTCCGCCGCTATTTCCATAACGCCCCTTAACAGATTAACACATTCAAAAAATGTTGAATAGCTTTGCTTTTCCGTCTAGTAGCGAAGGAAATATCAAAAAAGATTTTCAAACTTTTCCTGCAACCGTGTGAAGTATTTTCCGACGTGAAATCCGTCCACAATCGCATGATGAACTTCAACCGAATGCGGCATTTTTCGCCGTCCGTTTTCTTCAAACGCTTTGCCGAAAACCATTCGCGGCACAGTTTGCCGGTTGTCAAAACGCCCGGCGTGTTTGAAACTCGTGAACGAAACCCAAGGAATTACCGAATAATAAATCAAATCAATCCGCGCCGTTTCGACATCAAAAGTTTTTAACTGCTTATATTTTTCAATCGCTTGTTTGCCTGCATCGTCAAACTCGAAAACATTTTCTTGCAATTCAAAATAGCAAAACGAGAATGTTTCGTCCGTCTGCAAAATCGTCTGCGTCGCGTGAACTTTTTCATATTCGACCAATTTTTCATCTTTCAAACGAATGCGAAACTCGCGTATTTCATTAGCGGTTTGCAACGAATAAAAAAGATTGGCAAGCGAAAACGACAGATTATTTTTTTTGCAAAAAAGATAAAGCTCGGTTACATCCAAATTCGCCGTAAGGTTAAAAAACGGGTCTTCATAATCTTTGAAAAACTCGTAGGTCGTTTTTCTATTCCATTTTTCAATCTCAACTTCTTTGAACATTTTCTGCTATTTTACCTGTGCTACGGGCGGCTGTGAAAATCTCTCAATAATTCTGTCGCTGAAAATTCCGAAGTAAAACACACCCGAAATTGTGATAACCAAAACTGCGGCAAGTGCCGTCGGGATTCGCGGGTCAATCCATTCGGTAGTGCGTTCACGGAAGAACATCACGACGATTAGACGCAGATAGTAATAAGCCGAAATTGCCGTATTAACGACCGCAACAACGACCAAAATCGTTAGCAAAGAACTGCCGGCTTCGAGTGCAGGACGGAAAACCAAAACTTTGCCCATAAAGCCAGCCGTCAATGGCAAACCTAACAGCGACAACATAAATAATGATAATGAAAAAGCCAAAACGGGCGATTTGAAACCGATGCCGTTGTAATCTTCAAACTCGGTGCGACGGTCATTTTTTTGCGCGAGAAGCGTAACAATTGCAAACGCACCGAGATTTGTTATCGCGTAAGTCAGCATATAAAACGCGACTGCCGCGATTGCTTGATCTCTTGCTTGTGTCGTTTTCGCCATTCCTGCGCCGATAAATCCGACCAGCGCGTAACCCGCGTGGGCGATGGAAGAATACGCCAACATTCGTTTGACGTTATTTTGGACAATCGCCGCAAAATTTCCCACCGTCATCGTCAAAATCGCCATTACGGTCAATGCCGTAATCCAAGTTTCGTGCAAAAGTTCGGAAGCCTGAACGCCTGCCAACAACGGAAAGCCTAAAATAAAGACGCGCATAAACGAGGCAAACGCCGCCGATTTCACACCAGCCGCCATAAATCCTGTAATCGGTGTCGGTGCGCCTTCGTAAACGTCGGGTGTCCAAATATGAAAAGGAACGCTGGCAATCTTAAACCCGAAACCGATAACTAACATCGCAGCCCCGATTAAAAGCAGAGCAGGGAAGTTTGGATTGGCAATTTTGACGGCGATTTCACTAATATTAGTTGAACCCGTCGCGCCGTAAATCAACGCCATTCCATAAAGCAGAAAACCCGTTGCAAATGAACCGAGAATAAAATATTTCATCGCCGATTCGTTGGAACGCAAATCGGATTTTCGCAAACCTGCCATAACGTAAGTGGCGATTGAAAGTGTTTCCAAGCCGAGAAATATGATTACCAAATCGTTTCCCGAAGCCATAAACATCATCCCGACGGTGGCAAACATCAACAGCGAATGATATTCGCCGACGGGAACATCTTCGCGGTCAATCCAAACCGACGAAATCAGAATTGTTATCGCGGTAACGAACAAAAACACAAACGAAAAACTAATCCGCAGACCGTCGTTGATAACCATTCCATTCCACGCCGACGAATAAACCGGATCATTCCAACTCATACTGAGTAAAATCGCCGCAAAGACGATTCCGATTAATGAAACTGCGCCGGTTACATATCTTTGTTTCGGCATAAAGCTGTCATATAACATTACGAGTGTGCCGGTAATTGCCAGCATTATTTCGGGCGCGATTGCCAAAATATTGGTGTTCGGATTTGTTAAATTTGCTAAAAATACTGTGTTCATTTCGATGTTTTCTTTCTAATGCTTTTCGTTTGAATATTTATAAATTTTCTCGCCCGCTTCAATTTTTACCCGCAAAGCATTTTCCTTCGGCGGAATCGGACAATTATAACGGTCGCTTCCGTAAGCGCAATTCGGATTGTATGCCAAATTGAAATTTATAGTTACTTCATTGTCCGTCGGTGTTTTCAGGTCAATATATCGTCCGCCGCTATATGTTTTTGTGCCGTTGGTTAAATCTTTGAACGGAATAAAAAGTAAATCGGCATATTCGGGATATTTTTTCAAAACTTCCGCGTCTGCTTGATAAACATTCAACGTCTGTTTTTTGCCGTTCAACTTGAAACTCAAAACGCCGTATTTGACAAACTTTTTCGATTTGCCCGAAGATGTCGGCATTTGAAAATATTTTTCATCTGAAGTTCGCTTGAAAGTTGCTTTGACGACAAGTTTTTTGTTTGCGGAAAAATAATGCAAACCTTTGAATTCAGCAAAATCCTCATCTTTCAAAGGCGTTTCCGTTTTATTGCGAAATTCATTTTCGCGTCCTTCACGAAAAGTTTTCAGGTCGGTCGTGCCGTAAAAAGTTTGCGAATTTGCCAAACCGACAACCGACAGCAACAGAAAAGTTGTAAAAAATAATCTTTTCAATTAATGCTCCGACTTTGAAATTTGGATTTTTGGTTCGGAATTATTTTCTGTCTTTTCAATCTTTCCACCAGCAGGGCGATGCAAAATTCTTTCCCGAATTGCCGCGATTGAATCTTTTGAAACGTCCAAAAACGGTCTCGGATAAACGCCCATAAAGACCATCAAAAACACCAGTGGCGCAATCAAACCGATTTCGCGCCAACTTAAATCCTTCAGCGTTTTATTTTTCGCACTTGTAACTTTGCCAAAGAAAACTCTCTGCACCATCCACAACAGATAAACCGCCGCGAAAATTACGCCAGTGCCGGCGAACATCGTCGCAATATAATTCATATTCCAACCGTTGATTCTGCCAAGCGCGGTTGATGTCCACATTCCGATCATTATCAGAAATTCGCCGACGAAACCGTTCAAAAACGGCAAACCGATGGAAGCCATCGTCGTGATAACAAAGATCGTCGCGTAGATCGGCATCACATTTGCCAAACCGCCGAATTCGGTAATTGCCCGCGTGTGTCGTCTTTCGTAGATAAATCCGACGAGCAAAAACAACGCGCCCGTGGCAACGCCGTGACTGAGCATTTGATAAAGTGCGCCTTGCATTCCCATTTCTGTAAAGGAAAAAATTCCCAAAATCACAAAACCCATGTGCGCGACGGACGAATAAGCGACCAATCTTTTCACATCAGGCTGAACCATTGCGACAAGTGCGCCGTAAATTATGCCGATAATCGCCAAAACGATAAAAATCCAAGCCCAATCTCTCGACGCTTCGGGAAATAAAACGAGATTAAAGCGCATCAAGCCGTAAGTTCCCATTTTCAAAAGCACGGCGGCGAGAATAACCGAACCCGCCGTCGGTGCTTCGGTGTGCGCGTCAGGCAGCCAAGTGTGAAACGGAAACAGCGGAACTTTGATGGAAAACGCCAAGGCAAACGCCCCGAAAAGCAACCAACCTGCATCTTTCGAGAAAACAAGTGAACCTGTTTTAAGCGAATTGACGAGTGTAACGTAATCAAATGTTCCGACACCGGCTGGCGATTGCAGGTGCAGATAATACAAAGATATTATCGCCACCAACATCAACAAACTGCCAAGCGCAGTAAAAATAAAAAACTTGACAGCCGCATAAATTCGATTATCGCCGCCCCAAATTCCGATAAGAAAAAACATCGGTACGAGCGAGGCTTCAAAAAACAGATAAAAGACAAGTAAATCGAGCGACACAAACACGCCGATCATCGCGCTTTCCAGCAGAAGCAGAAAAACGTAAAAAGCCGTCGCCCTTTTTTCTACTGCGTGCCACGTCGAAACAATCGCAATCGGCATAATAAACGTCGTCAAAATCACCAGCCAAATTGAAAGACCGTCAACGCCGACGTGATAATTCGTGTTTATCGCTTTTATCCACGGTATATTTTTCTCGAAAAAAAACCCGCTTGCCGAAATGGTTTTCGAGCCGAGCAAAACGAGCGAAACCAAAAAATTCAAAACGGTAAAGCCAAGCGTTATCCATTTCAAACTGCTTTCCTGTTTCCAAAACATCGCGTGTCCAAGCGTCGCCAACGCGCTGAAAACAGGAAGCAATATCAAAATTGTTAAAAGATTTTCTGTTAAATCCATAATGTGTCCTTTGTCATTAGTCCTTTGTCTTTTGCGTTTTTTATTAGCAAAGGACAAAGGACTAATGACTAAGAGCTAACTTATAAGTTTGAATCCGTAATAAATAAAATAGCCGATAACAATCAACGCACCGAACAGCATAAAAGCGGCGTAGCTTCGCACAAATCCGACTTGAACCTGACGAACAACGCCGCCCATCGTCGTTACCAAATGCCCGATGCCGTTGACGATGCCGTCAATTACGCCGACATCAAAGCCTTTCCACAATCCGTTGCGCGACAGATTTGTCAGCGGATCAACGATGTAACCGTTGTAAAATTCATCAAGTCGCCATTTGTCTTGGAGAATTTTCGGCATTCGTTTAAGCGGGTCTTTTTGGAAAGTGAACCAACCGATAGTAACGCCGATAATCGCTAAAACAAGCGAAAGTCCCGCCAAAATTCTTTCCGTTTGAATTTCTTCAGCGGCATGTTCTTTATGTTCTTTTTCTTCGGAGGTAATCGGGACAATTATGCCGTGGACGATTTTTTCGGTAGCGACAGTTCCATTATTTTCATCTTCTTCATGTTCCTCTCCTACACTTTTTTCGCCACTTTTCTCAACTACCGGTTTAAGTATATGTTCAAAAACATTGACATCGTCCGCGCCGACTATCGAACTCAGCGCGTAGGGAATTCCGACCAAACCGCCCAAAGTTGACAAAACTGCCAACGCAATCAGCG
>JANOXW010000155.1:0-4400 GCA_031418635.1 Acidobacteriota bacterium | reverse complement strand
TGTTGCGAAGTTGGTAGCACATCAATTCGGTTTCGTCATCGAGTTGAACCGAAAACCAATCCCAACCTTTTTGATTTTCCGTCGGTGTCCAAGTCCCGAATTCCCTGTCCATCCACGCCGAACCCGTAAAATGTTCGGTTTTACCATTCCAAATGATGTCGCCTTCCATTTCCATTCGCGTATAACTAAAATAACGCGACGCTTCGCCTTCGTCCTTAAAAGAAACGCCATCTTTCGATTTCCCGTTGAGAATTGGTTTTTTCGTCGGTTTTAGATTTGCTTCAAAAATGACATCGCTGCCGATAGTTGCCCGCAAAATCTGTGTTTCGTGCGATTCGCGCAAAGACCAATCGCCAAGCCGCAAATGAAAATGATCCTCGCTTGCCGAAGCCGGAAAATCGAACCAACCGTTTGAACTTTTGCGATGCGCGTAACGAAATTTTTTATCGTCGCAATCGGTTATAGCAAAGTGCGCGAAATAAATCGGGTTGCCCAAAAGCCGAAGCGGAACGAGCGAAAATTTATCCAAATCGGTGCGCCGTTTGAAGAAAACGAGTTCAAACCCGAAGCGTTTTCCCGCAGCCGTTTCGCCGTGTCCGGTGTAATACCACCATTCGGTTTGCGCGTTTCGATGCGCGTATAAATCGCGTGGCAATTCAACCGCATCGAGTTCCGTGCCGTCGCGCAAAGTTTCCGCCTTGCCGACAAATGTTTCTGCTACGCCTTCAAAAAAATCCGCCGCGTTTTGCTCAAATTTTTTTAGGATATTTTGAATATTATCTTGAATTGTATTTTGTTCAGCCATTTTATATTTTATTATCGAATATTTTTTTATCTTTGTCGCCAAGTTCCGCGATTTTTGTCATCAAAAAATCGCCGATTTCTTTATGTGTGCGAAGCCTGTCGCTTTTTTCGTAAAAGTCCGAAAAATCAATCGGTTCGCCAAACCAAATTCTAACCTTTTCTCCGCCCGTCCAATTTCCCAAAACCTGTTTCGGTAAATCATTGCCTAATCCGGCGATAAACACTGGAATTACTTGCGGTTGCGCTTTCATTATAACCGCGCCAACACCGGGTTGGGCGGGCAATAGTTCGTAAGGGTTTTCGTTCAAATTCCGCTTACCTTCGGGATGAAAACCAATGATATGTCCGCGCCCCTTGGAAGCGATCTGCACCAAGCGACGCAGCGCGTATTTATCAAACTCGCGCTTATCGGCTTCTTTTTCCTCACGAAAAAACGGCGGATACATTGACCACCAACCCATCACCAAATTTACCAACCAACCAATCGGCGAAGTATAAAAGAATTTCGCGCGAACCGGAAAAAACAAAGTTACCGGGCGTGTCGTCTGCCGAAAAATAACGCTTGAAACAACATACATATCAAAGAATGAACGATGATTGGCAACAAGAAGAAGTGGTTTTTCGACATCCGTTTTTTCGACTTTTTCCAACCCGAAAACCTCCATCAGATTGTATGTGCAGATTTTTATCCAAAGCGACCCCAAATGCCGTTGGCAAAATGTCCAAAAGCGTTTCCAGACACCTTGATTCATTAGGTTTGTCAATTTGAATCCAATTCTTTCGGTCGTATTCAAAACAGACAATTCTTCTTTCGTCGGATTGATGACGCTCTGCGGCGTGAGTGTTTCGGGTTGTTTTTTTGTCAGTAAGTTATTTTCCGTCATATCTCCGAAAAATTAGTTTATCACTAAAAATTATTTTTCAATCGCCGTTAAAATATTTTTCTGATGTTCCGTCCCCCAAACAGGGCTTTCTCATAAAAAATAAATTGCCCACATTCTTTGTCGCGTAGCGACTTATTGAGTTTAGCCGTGTCTTTTAAGGCACGTTACAAGTTAATAATCCGGCATATCGCGTCAGCGATAACTGAATTTGCCGCTGATGTTCAATTGTCGCTCACGCGACACGAATCTGTTACTTTTCGTCCCATGCAATAAATGACACGGCTAAACTCATTTTATCGCTACGCCATACCAAATAATTTTTTGTGAGAAAGCCCTGCCCCAAACCACAATTATGTTAAAAACCGCGTCTAAACTCTTGCCGAAATCGCTCAAAGAATATTCAACTCGTCGCGGAAATTCAGCAAATACTTGTCTTTGAATAAATCCGTCTTTTTCTAATTCGCATTTTCACCCGACAGCATAAAGGTCGTCAAATGTTTTAATCAAACGGGTTTTGGCAATATTGCAGAACCTAACGATTCGATGATGTTTGTTTGCGGCGATGATGCAGACGCAACCGAAACCGTCCGCAAACTAGCCGCAGAAATCGGCTTTGATGCGATAAACATCGGCGATTTAACAAAATCAAGATTGCTCGAACCGTTGGCGATGCTTTGGATTCATTTGGCTTTTACCACCGATTTGAAACGCGATTTTGCTTTTTCGATTTTGCGAAAATAGAGAAAATAACCCGAAAAGTTCTCGAAGGTTTTTTGTTTTGAATCTGTTCGTGTATCTTAGTGGAAAAAAGCTATGAATTATTTCACTAAAAGCCGCGTCGAAGCCTTTAGCGACGGCGTTTTTGCCATTATCGTTACGCTTCTCGTGTTGGAAATAAAAGTTCCGCATATCGAATCCGCAAATTCGATTCAAGAACTCAGCGAAGCGTTATTAAATCTTGCGCCGAAATTTATTGCTTGGGTGATAAGTTTTGTGGTTGTCGGCGTGATTTGGGTCAATCATCATCGTATTTTTGAAAGTCTTAAACATATTGACCACAATATTTTTTGGCTCAACGCCAACCTGCTTTTGTGGACATCGTTTATTCCTTTTCCGACCGCGCTTTTGGGCGATTATCCGCATAATGCACTCGCCGTTAGTTTCTTTGGAATTGCCAACTTCTTAATGGGAATGGCGTTTTTATTACTCCGCATTTATATGTGGAAAAAACCTGAATTGACCAACGGTTTCACCCAAGAATATCTGTGGCAAGGCGTGAGAAATGTTCTGATTTTCGGGCCTTTTCTGTATCTAATTGCGGTAATTACCGCGTGGGTTCATCCGTTTCTGGCGTTTGCAATTTACGCATTTATCCCGATTTATTTTATTTTTCCGAAGGCAACCGCTTTGCAAAAAACCGACGATTTACAAAAAAAATTCTAAAATTCAAGCAAGCGATTTTTTCATACAAACACTATTTTCAACGCCTTCGTATTGCCCGTAATTTGGAATTACTTTGTAACTCGATTTTTCGTAAAGCCTGATTGCTTCAGGTTGATTAAAACCTGTTTCCAAAACTGCAAACTTATAACCGCTTTCAATCGCCCAACTTTCCAATTCCTTTAATATTTCAACGGCAACGCCTTTGCCGCGCTGTTCAAGCCGGACAAACATTCGCTTGATTTCGACACTTTTCTCGTCATATTGTTTGAACGCGCCACAACCGATTGTTTCATTATTTTCGTTAGCTAAAACAACGTGCTTTATCAAATCTAATGTATTAAATTGGGCATAAAAATCGTGTTCTGCGCCGTCCCGAACCTTTAACTCTGCGTCAAGCAAACGGACGAGTTCTTGAAAATCTTTATTGTTTGAATCTGTTCTGATTATTTTTAGCATTTATAAATCAATCACAATCGGCAGTTGACTAGGATTATATTCTTCATCGCAATTTGAAGCATTAACAAACTTTACGCCGAATTCTTCCGTTTGCCCATAACCGCAATGAATATGTCCGAAAACGTGAAGTTTTAATCTGCCAAATTTTGCAATTTTTTCAACCTTTTTCCGCAATTCTTCGCAACCCGTATTTTCCACCCAATATTGTCGTGGAACTTCATCTAAAATCCCGTTTGGCGGACCGTGAGTAATTAAAATATCGGTGTCATTCGGAATCAGTTTCCACTTTTCCGCCAATTCCGCGCCACGATTCAGATTAAACGCCCAATCAAAAAATCGCGGTTGCCACGGTGAACCGTAAATCTTCAAACCTTCGATTTCCACAAATGAATCTTGTAGATAAATTATTGATTTATTAAGCATTTGACGAGCGAATGTATTATTCGTTTCAAACATCCAATCATGATTGCCGGCGATAAATATTTTGTATTTGTGAGGTAAATTTGCAAACCAATGATTAAACGCGGCAATTTGCGGGACATTTCCAATCGTTGTTGCATCGCCCGCGTGAATCAAAATATCGCCGTCGGGAACGGTGATTTGTTCGTTGCAATTATGTGTGTCAGAAAGACAGACGATTTTCATTAGACATCATTTGAAATAAGCAAAATGGTTAATCTGTCTATCATAGACTCATTTCTTTTACATTTCGATCCTCAATTTCGTATTTCAAACCGCAAACGCATTCAAATTCTTTTTGTTCCGAATCGTCAAACCGATGAAAAAGCTGTCCGCATTTGCAGACTGCGCCGA
>JANOXW010000154.1:0-1826 GCA_031418635.1 Acidobacteriota bacterium | reverse complement strand
AACTTCTCGCCGTTTTGCACATCAAACGAAACGTGATAGACATTTGAATTGTTTGATGAATAAACGACAAACAATCTGTCTTTGATAAATTTGACACGCGGTTTTAATTGTCGGCATTTGGCAACTGCTTTGACGGTGTTTTCCATTGTTAATTTAATCATTTTTGTTTCCTCGCTTTTTTAAGATTTGTCATTTCTGACTTACATATAAAGTATAACGCTTGCGCTAGTCTTTGTCAATGTAATGCTAACACTTGCGCTATACTTTTTTATGTTTTATATTTGGGTTGTTATGAATTACTTAACCACAAAGGAAACAGCAGAAAAACTCGGTATTTCGACGGGCAGAGTGCGGCAAATGATTCTTGCCGGACAACTTGAAGCGGAAAAGTTCGGGCGTGATCTAATGATTAAAGAAAACGATATTCAAGCCGTCGAAAATCGCAAAACAGGCAGACCGCCAAAGACAGCGAAAAATAAAAACGGAAAATCGAAACCGTTCAAAACGATTTTTGATGTTGCGCCGGAATTGGTCGGTTGTATAGATAGCGGATTGCCGATAGACCTTTCAAGTAACAAAGAATATTTGAAGGATTTAGGCAAAAAGAGTGCAGAAAAATTATCTCTGCAAACAAAAGTCCAAAGGAATATCTGAATAATGAATAATCTGCCAATAATTGCCGACACGGGCGTTATCGTCGGTTTGATTTACGAAAAAGACCAATGGCACGAATTTGCAATCGAGCAAGCTGTCAATCTGCCTGTTCCGTATTTCACTTGCGAAGCCGTCATAACCGAAGCGTGTTTTTTGTTGTCGGCGGTGCGCGACGGTGAAGAAAAAGTTTTGCAAATGATAAAAAAAGGCGTTTTGCAGATTGATTTTTCTTTGTCGGCAGAAGTGGAAAGTATCGAGGTTTTAATGAAAAAATACAAAGATGTGCCGATGTCGCTTGCTGATGCGTGTCTTGTCCGAATGAGCGAGTTAATCGAAAATTCGATTGTCTTTACGGTTGACGGCGATTTTCATATTTACCGCAAAAACGGCAAACAAAAGATTGATTTAATTATTCCAGAATAATTGATTCAGCATCATCGCCAATTTCCAATCAACACAAACGGCGACCAATAATACGGATGAGCAAACGGCGCGTTTTCATCAATCTTAAACGATGGTTGAACTTTGAAAACTCCGACATCCCGATTCTTTGTTTGGTTTGTTCCCGGTTTTAGTTTGCCTTCTATCATTGCAATTTGCGCCCGTTGCATCGCTTCGGCTTTGGTGAGTTTTGGATTTTCTTTTCGCAGACGGTAAAACTCGCTCATCAACATTTGGGTTGATTCGTCCGCCACTGCCCAAAGGCTTGCCAAAACTGCTTTTGCGCCGCGCAGTTCGATGAATGTCGCCAAACTGTCCACTTCCACACCGTTGTTTGCTTCGAGCAGTTTGCGTTCTTGTTCACGGCTGGCGGCTGTATTTTCGACTGCCGTGCCGAAACCCGTGTTGCACGCCGAAAGCGTTACCAATTCGACATCGCCGAAATTCAAAGCCGTGTCGTCGCTCACTTTTTCAAGCGTCAACGCCTGATTGTTGCCGAGCAGTAAAAACGATTTCGCCGTGTCGCCGCCCAAACGGAAATGCGTTGCCAGATGAATTACGTTATATTTCGGCTTTTTATCGCCGACGCGCTGACTCATCCCGTTTTCGAGCGCGGTGAGATTAAAGCCGTCGTCTATCAATCTTTTACCCATCATCAGACCTGTTTCTTGCGGTTTCGCATCTTCATTGCTGACGATTTTCAAAAGTTCGCTTTCCACACCGGGCAATCG
>JANOXW010000153.1:0-4150 GCA_031418635.1 Acidobacteriota bacterium | reverse complement strand
CGCGTCTTTTTGGAGGTCGAGATTTTGATCGCTGGTGGAAACCCGCGCATATCCGATTTTCATAAGTTAAAGGTCAAGAATCTCAAGAATTGATTTGCAAATTTTACTTTGTTTTCTTTACTGTATATTTTTACCATATATTCATTTCAATTCAAGGCACCAAGAAAGTTTGAAACAGAGTAAAGAAAACGGACGTTTCTTTTACTCTCGTTTTTGACACTCTGACGTGAGGAACAAAATAATGAATGAACCAGAAATCGAAATTCAATCAAAGCGTTTGAAAATTCTTTCCAACGAAGAGATTCGCAATATCTTCGATTTACCTAATTTCACATCAGATGAACGCCGAGAGTATTTTTATCTGAACGCCCAAGAGAAAGATTTCCTTGTAAATTTACGTTCTATCTCCTCAAAATTATATTTTATCCTGCAAACAGGTTACTTCAAATCAAAGCATCTATTTTTCAACTTTGAAATTACAGAGGTCGGAGATGATGTTGAATATGTTTTGCAAAAGTATTTTCCCGAGCAAAAGCAACATCCCGAAAACTTCAAGGCAGTTGCTAAAAGCACCAAATTAATACATCAAAAGACCATTCTTCAAATACATAACTATCGCCAGTGCGGTAAATCCGAACGACAGATCATTGCCGACAAAGCAGGAAGTTTTGCAAAAATCTCCGCCAAGCCAATTTATATATTTCGTGAGATCGTTTCATTTCTTCAAGAGAAATTATTTGTTTTGCCCGGTTACAGTTGGTTACAGGAAATAGTCGGTCAGGCACTCGTCCGAGAACAAAATCGTCTGACCGAACTTCTCAAAAAAACATTGAGTTCATCGCAGATAAAAAAGTTGGATGTTTTGCTGGACAGTTCTGATGGTCTGTATGAAATAACGCAACTCAAAAGAGAACCGAAAGATTTCAGCTTAAAGGAAATTAAGGCGGAGATAGATCGGGCAACACAGATCAGGGAAATCTATCTGTTTTCCAATGTTTTGTTACCGAAATTTGAAATTTCAAATGAAAGCGTCAAATATTATGCCGCGATGGTTTCTTACTACTCGGTCTATAAACTAAAACGGTTTGACCGCTTTGTTGCCCGACTTTATATTTTGTGTTTTATTCAGCAAAGATTCCGGCAGGTAAATGATAACTTGATAAACAGTCTGGTCTATCGCCTTCGTTCATATTCCGACGGGGCAAAAGAAGATGCCAAGCTTAGACTTTCTGCTTTACAACTTGAAACCAATCAGGACATCGGCAAAGTCGGGCAGGTGCTTGAATTACTGACCGATGAGCAAATACAACCCGAAACGCCCTTTGGCAAATTTCAGGAAAGAGTTTTTGGAATTCTCAGCCGACAAGCGATCAGGAGAGTTGCCGACCATATTACCCAGGAGAAAAAATTTGATGAAACACTTTTTCGTTGGGAATATCTGGATAAGATCGCCCGGCGAATTAAATTAAACTTACGTCCGATTTTTATGACGGTTGATTTTTCCGCTCTGCCGACAAATGCCGATCTGCTTGAAGCAGTTCGCTTTCTACAGAATATATTCAGACAGGAGCAGCCTTTTCAAAAAGTTTCTTCTAAAAAGTTTCCGATTGAATTTATCCCGGACAGGTATAAATCCTATCTGTTTAGAAAAAATGCCGGCGTGCGAAACAAACAAATTATTCCAGACCGTTATGAATTTCTTGTTTACCAATTTTTGAAAGACGGTTTTGAATCAGGCGAGGTTCATTGCCGCGACAGCCTGAGATTTCGCAGTTTTGAAGACGACTTGATTAGTGATGAGGATTGGAAAAACAAAACCGCTCTGATCCGTGAAGCCAATCTGCCGACTCTGAAAGATTCGATTGAAACACATCTGAATCATCTCGAAGAGCTGCTTGAAAACCGCTTAAAGCAGGTAAATCAAAGGATAACATCCAGAGAAAACAACCATTTTGTTTTCAAAGGGCGAGGAGACCAAAGCCGCTGGATGCTCGAATATCCCGATAAATTGGATGACACGAATAATCCGATTTTTAACTCGATACCGCATAATGAAATCAGCAATATCCTCCGCTTTGTTCATCACAAAACGGGATTTTTGAATGCGTTCGAGCATCTCCTGGAAAAGTATGTCAAGAGTGATCTTGAGCAAAACACTATTAACGCCTGTCTGATCGCTTGGGGAACAAATATCGGTTTGGGCAAGATGGGCGGAATCTCCGATATCAGTTCGCAAAAACTGAGAACCGTTTCGGATAATTTTATTCGTCCCGAAAATCTTACGACGGCAAACGATTTGATTGCTAATGCAATTTCAGAGTTTCCGCTTTTCCAAAATTACAACATCAACAAAGTCGTTCATTCGAGCAGCGATGGACAGAAGTTTGAAACCAAATTCCAAACCATCAATGCCCGCTATTCGCCAAAATACTTCGGACTCAAAAAAGGTGTCGTGTCTTATACTTTGGTCGCCAACCATATCCCTATAAATGCCCGTATTATCGGAGCAAACGAACACGAAAGCCATTATGTTTTTGACGTTTTGTTCAACAATACGACCGACATTCAGCCGGAAATTCACTCGACCGATACGGGCGGGACTAATCAGGTTAATTTTGCTTTACTACACATCTTCGGCTACCAATTTGCTCCCAGATTCAAGGATATTTACGATGCCGTTACCAAATCACTCTACGGATTCCGACATCCCAGCCGTTACGAAGATTTGCCGCTCAAACCGATTCGCAAAATTAACACCCGTCTGATCATCAGCGAATGGGAAAATATCGAGCGTATCATTTTATCGTTGGCTTATAAGGCAACCACTCAATCCATTATCACGGGAAAACTGAGTTCATATGCCCGAAAGAATAAAACCAAACAAGCTATTTGGGAATACGACAATATAATCAAAAGCCTGTATTTGTTGGATTTCGTGGATTCTCCGCCACTTCGCCAAAATGTCAATCAAGCATTGAACCGCGGAGAAAGCTATCATCAGCTACGAAGGGCGATTGCATATGCCAATTGGGGGAAACTGCGTTATAAATCCGAATACGAACAAAATATCTGGAATGAATGCAGCCGTCTGCTGACCAATTGCATTCTTTATTACAACATTTCAATCTTATCGAATTTACTCGAACGAAAAGAGCAAGCAAATAAAAAATCTGAAATAAATGATCTTAAACAAATCTCACCAATCGCCTGGCAACATATAAACTTCCTGGGGCGTTACGAATTTGAAAAGTTAGATGCCCCCATTAAAATTGATGAAATAGTGGATAAGATTAATTACCGATCATTGAAAAGTGAGAATTGAAGTCCTTATCAGTCCTTTTCGGGGGGATGGGCAATAATCCCCATATTTCCAATCAATTCTGGCACGAACCGATTCGGCTGTAGCGCGATCTGAAAGATTCCCGATAAATTGGAAAATTGTAATCAAAGCCAATCTCCACGGAGCATAAGCGGGCTGTCCGCAAGTCGGGAAAAGAGCGGCAAAATCGGCATCTTCAAATAAAACACCGATTTCATCCCGAATCTGAAGATAAAGATTGCCTTTGGGAAAAGCGGCATGGGCGATACGGGCGGTTTCTTCCGGCACGGGCGGAACAGTTTGTGGACGAAGTGACATATTAAAAATCCTCCTTAAATTGTTGATTTATGGAAATTGTATGCCCGTTTTAAAACTGATGCAATGAATTCGCCAGCAGTATCAAAAGTGCGGATGACCCAGTTTTTTCTGCTCTCCAACTAATACCGGCGCAACAACTGAAGCCTTCAGGTGAGCGATTCGAGTCACCGTATGATCCGGAATCACATTTTGCGACCAAACGCACCAAGGATTGGCGCGGCTACAAAGTCCATTTTACCGAAGGTTGTGATGACGATTGTCCGCATCTGATCACCAATGTATTAACCACCAGTGCCGTTATTCCCGATACCTCGGTGGGCAAAGAAATTCACGATTCACTAAAGAATAAGAAGTTATTGCCAACCACGCACTTGGTTGACTTAGGCTATGTTGACACCAAATGGATTATGGAAAGTGCCAACCAAGATGGCATTCGCGTTCTCGACCCGGCAAGGCAGAATTATCATTGGCAAGTAAAGTCGAAAACCGGGTTTGCGCTGGCAGACTTTTCAA
>JANOXW010000152.1:0-1815 GCA_031418635.1 Acidobacteriota bacterium | reverse complement strand
TAATACCAAAACAATATAAGAAGTTATGTTAATATTGAAAGATGCGAGTGGTTGATTATCAAACAGAAATAAGCGAAACAGAAACCGAGTTACAAACTCTGGAAAAAAGACAATCAAATGCCAAGTTGTTGTTGCGGACTCAACTGCTCAGGCTTTTGAAAAGCGGCGAGTTTTTGCAGTTGAAAAAGGCGGTCGAAATATTAGGAATTACCGAGAAATACGGCTATGACTTGTGGAAGAGATACAAAACCGAGGGGTTGGGCGGTTATTTACAGTTAAAGTATCGGGCGAACCGGGCAAAACTCAACGAAGAGGAAAAAGCGAAGTTGGTCGAGCGGGCGAGTGAAGGCTTTGATTCACAGGCAGAGGCACGAGAATTTATTGAAAATCAATTTGCAGTCAGTTACACGCAACAAGGAATTTCGTTGCTTTTTCAGCGATTGAAGATCAAGGCAAAAGTCGTGCGACCGTTAAATATCAAGGCGGACAAGAGTGAGCAGAGTGCATATAAAAAAACTTTGCGGTAAGACACTTGGGAGCAGATTTTTACTTTCACGATGAAATGCGATTTGGGACACGCACGGATTTAGGCAGACGGTGGGCAGCCGCAGGAGTTAAGCCAATCGGCAATCAACATATCGGTTATGATTACGGCTACTTGTCGGTGGCATTCAATCCGGTGACGGGAGAAGTCAAAATGCTCATTTTGCCGAATATGACAAAAGAAAGTTTTCAAGTATTTCTCGATGAATTTGCCGACGGTTTGAAAGGGGCAACGATTTTGATAACTGATGGGACGACGGCACATCGAAGTCAGAGTTTGAAACCGGATGAAAAGATCAGCCTTGAGTTATTACCGGCTTATTCACCGCAACTGAATCCGGTCGAGAGATTTTTTCGAGAAGTTAGAAGAAGATTAAAGAATCGGGTATTTACCACTTACGAAGAAGTTGAAAGAGCAATCATAGAAATTACCAAACCATTTATCAAGGCAAGCCAGGCAATCAAAAAATTGACTTGTTACAACTGGCTACTTAACACACCTTCTTAAATTGTTTTGGTATTACTATTCGCGCAATCGAAGAACGTCAGAAACATTTGTTTGGACTACACTCCGCATAAAAAAAGCAAAAAGCTTTATTGAAAAATCAATAAAGCTTTTTGCTTTTGTGGAAGTTCGGTCCAATTCGGGTGTGGACAGAAACTTTTTATTTAGTCAGCAATCATAATTCCGGTTTGGCAAGTTTCATCTGCAATCATAATTCCGGTGAAATCTGCAATCATAATTCCGCCATCGCTACTTCTTTCAGAGCAAGGTGCAGGCGTTGCTCTATCACCGACGATAATTCCTGCATTTGATTCGATTGTTCCAACCGTTAATAACAAAGCCAATGTAATCCAAGCGAACATGTTTTTTAAGTTTTTCATTTTTTTTTCTCCTCAAGTTCTTTTCAATTTAGTTTATCGGAAACATTTTGTTTCCTTTCGCTCTTTACTATTACAATATCCGTGCCAAAGTCATATCTTTCTTTTTTAGTACTATATGTCTATTATTTGCTTACATTTACAAGTTTATATCAATAGCTATCTGATTAAGTCTGTTTTTAATAAAAACTGCATACTAAATACCCAATAATACCCTAAACTACTGTAAATAAAGAGTTGTATCTGTGTGTATAAAATACTCAAGCACTGCTGGTAAGCAATTATTCAATAATAAAATATGAAAAGGTTAAGAGTCTGTTTAAATTTTAAATTTCACGATTTTGTCAGCGAAGATTTTAGTATTTCTTCAACTTAACCGCCAATAGTTAA
>JANOXW010000151.1:0-4396 GCA_031418635.1 Acidobacteriota bacterium | reverse complement strand
CGGGCGGCGTTCAAAGCCGTGATGGACGGCAAACAAGTGGCGATATTGACTCCGACGACGATTCTTGCTTATCAACATTCCGAATCGTTCAAACAACGCTTTGCCGCGTTTCCCGTCAACATCGAACTGCTGTCGCGTTTTCGTTCGCCGAAAGAGCAAAAAGAAGTCGTTGCCAAAGCGGAAAAAGGCGAAGTTGATATTTTAATCGGAACGCATCGCATTTTGTCGAACGATGTCAAACTGCCGAAAATCGGCTTAGTTGTCGTTGATGAAGAACAGCGTTTTGGTGTCGCGCACAAGGAAAAATTAAAGCAGTTGAAAAAGAAGGTTGACGTTCTGACTTTGAGCGCGACACCGATTCCGCGCACTTTAAATATGTCGCTACTCGGAATGCGCGATTTGTCGGTTATCGAAACTCCGCCGCGTGATAGATTGGCGATAAATACGCAGGTCGTCCAATTTTCCGAAGGCGTTATCAAATCGGCGATTGAAGTGGAATTAGCGCGAAACGGACAAATCTTTTTTATCCACAATCGCGTCGAAACCATCGAATCCATCGCCGCGCACATTCAAAAAATCGTGCCGAATGCGCGAATCGCCATCGGACACGGACAGATGAACGAAAAAGCGTTGGAAAATATAATGCTCGATTTTATCGCTTACAAATACGATGTTTTGGTGGCGACAACTATCATCGAAAACGGCATTGACATCCCACGCGCCAACACAATCATCATCAATCGCGCTGATAATTACGGACTTTCACAACTTTACCAACTGCGCGGACGAGTCGGACGCTCAAACCGTCGGGCTTACGCTTATCTTTTAATTCCGTCGGAAATAGAATTAACACCGATTGCGCGAAGACGTTTGAGCGCGATTCGAGAATTTTCAGATTTAGGCGCAGGTTTTCGCATTGCCGCATTAGATTTGGAATTGCGCGGCGCGGGAAATATTCTCGGCGGTCAGCAATCGGGGCAAATTGACGTTTTGGGTTTTGACCTTTATACAAAGATGTTGGAACGCACAATTCAGGAATTGAAAGGCGAAGAAATCGAAGACGAAACGAGTGTTTCGATAAATTTGGGCGTTGACGTTTCGATTCCGAATGATTATATTTCCGAAACTTCGCAAAGATTGCGGACTTATAAAAGAATTTCTTCCGCTGATTCGGAAGAAACTTTGCGCCGAATCTACGCGGAAATCAGCGACCGTTACGGCAAAATGCCGGAATCGGTGGAAAATCTTTTTGAATATGCGCGGCTTCGGAAATTGGCAGAAGAAATGCACATCGTTTCGGTTGATAAAACGGCGAATGGCTTTGCCGTCAAATTGAGCGAAAACGCCAAAATCGCGCCTGAAAAATTGATGAAATTTTTGACCGAAAACGAAAGCTCGAACTTTTCGCCAAGTGGCATTTTGCGCGTCATCATCGAAACAGAAAATCTAGTCGAAACAGCGCGAAAAATTTTAGAAGAACTTCGACATTGATGTCTGAACTTTAATAAAGCGAAACAAAAGATTAAAATGTTCCGTTAAGCCAATTTTTTTATACTGACAAAGAAAAGGAGTTGAATATGAAAGCATTATTTTATGTTTTAGGATTGTTTATCGTTATTGTCATCGGCAACGTCGTTATTGTTGCCCAAACTGATATGAAACCACCTGTTGCAAAAAAAGAAACTAAAATTACGAAAATTCACGGCTACGAATTAAAAGATGATTATTTTTGGCTGCGTGATAAGAAAAATCCCGAAGTCATCAAATACCTGGAAGCCGAAAACGCATACACGACAGCGGCGATGAAACCGCACGAAAAGTTTGTGGACAATCTGTATAAGGAAATGCTCGGACGCATCAAGCAAAATGATTTGAGCGTGCCTTATAAACTCGGTGATTATTGGTATTTTACGCGCACCGAAGAAGGCAAACAATATCCGACTTTTCTGCGAAGCAAAGCCAAAGACGGCGCAGATGCAACCGTTCTGCTTGACCAAAACGAGATGGCAAAAGGCTTTAAATACTTCGCTATCGGTTCGTTTGATGTCAGCGACGACGGCAATTTGTTGGCGTTTTCCACCGATCCAACGGGTTATCGGCAATACACTTTGCAAATCAAAGATTTACGCGACGGCAAAATTTTTCCAGATAAAATCGAGCGCGTAACTTCAACCGAATGGTCTGGCGACGGGAAATATCTGTTCGCCGTGCAGGAAGACGAAGTTACGAAACGCTCCGATAAATTTTGGCGGCACGAAGTCGGGACGAACAAAAACGATTTGCTGTTTGAAGAAAAAGACGTGCTTTTTAATATCGGTGTCGGGCGTTCACGCGACAAAAAGATGCTTTTTTTGCAATCTTCCGCCGCGACGATGGACGAATATCGTTATCTTTCCGCCGATAAACCGTTGGGCGATTGGAAAATAATTCTACCGCGCGAGCAAGACCACGAATACGGCGCGGATTTCAACAACGGTGAATTTTACATCAGAACGAACAAAAACGCCGAAAACTTTCGCGTTGTTCGTGCGCCTGTCGCCGATCCGAGCGAGAAAAACTGGAAAGAATTTATCCCGCACAGTTCCGCTATAAAAATCGAAGACGTGGATTTTTTCAAGGATTATGCGATTGTTTCGGAACGTGAAAACGGACTCGAATATCTCAAGGTAATGGATTTGAAAACGAAACGTGCTTCTGCCCGAATCGCTACGCCTGAAAGCGTCTATACGATGGATTTGGGAACGAATCCCGAATTTAATACGCCGATCATTCGTTACACTTACGCTTCGATGATTACGCCGAATTCGACTTACGAATACGATTTCAAAACGCGAAAAAGCAATCTCATCAAACAGATGGAAGTTCTCGGCGGTTACGATAAAACGAAATATGAAACGACGCGAGTTTGGGCGACGGCACGCGACGGCGTAAAAGTTCCGATTTCGATTGTCATGAAAAAAGGCACAAAACTAGACGGTTCTGCACCAATGTTGCTTTACGCTTACGGTTCTTACGGCATTTCAATGACTCCGAGTTTTTCGACGGCGCGACTAAGTTTGGTTGATCGCGGAATGATTTACGCCATCGCACACATTCGCGGCGGTTCGGAATTAGGCGAAACTTGGCGGCAACAAGGCAGAATGATGAAGAAACTAAATACGTTTTACGATTTTGTTGATTCGGCGGATTGGCTGGCAAAAAACAAATATACGTCGGCTGACCGCCTTGTAATTCAAGGCGGAAGCGCAGGCGGTTTATTGATGGGCGCAGTCGTTAATTTCAGCCCGAATTCGTTCAAATCGGCAATCGCGCAAGTTCCGTTTGTGGACGTAATGAACACGATGCTTGATGAAACTTTGCCGTTGACGACCGAAGAATGGATTGAATGGGGAAATCCGAATGAGAAAAAAGCCTACGATTATATGATTCGATATTCACCCTACGATAACGTCAGGGCGCAAAATTATCCGAATATGTTAATCGAAGTTTCGCTCAACGATTCGCAAGTTCCGTATTGGGAAGGCGCGAAATTTGCCGCAAAACTCCGCGCGATGAAAACGGACAACAACACAATTCTGCTCAAAACAAATATGGGCGCGGGACACGGCGGTTCTTCGGGACGCTACGACAAATTAAAAGAAGTCGCGTTTGATTATGCTTACGCCTTAACACAAGTTGGCATAACCGAATAATTGCCGGCTTTTGAAGAAAAAAAGGGCAAGCCTCGCGCTTGCTTTTTTTTGAGTTTCCTGATGAAAATTCCAACAATACAAGGTATTATCAAACGTCGAATCTTGGTAAATTATCGCGCCGATGAAAGCATTGTGCAAAAGATTTTGCCATCGCAATTTCGTCCAAAATTGCATAATGGAAGCGCAGTGGCGGGAATTTGCCTTATTCGGCTGGAACATATTCGTCCCCGATTTACGCCTGAATTTGTCGGAATTTCAAGCGAAAACGCCGCGCATCGCATCGCGGTTTTGTGGGAAAATGACGCTGGCAAAACGTGCGAAGGTGTTTTTGTTTCGCGCCGCGATACCGATTCTTTTATCAACACGGCAATCGGCGGCAAATTGTTTCCGGGCGAACAAAACAAAGCCGATTTTGAGATTGAAGAAAATGGCAACCGCATAGATTTTGCGATGAAATCAGAGGACGACAAAGTTTCCGTCAAATTCAAAGGCGAAATAGCGGAAAGTTTGCCAACGGATTCTATCTTTTCTAACTTACAGGAAGCGTCGAATTTCTTTGAGCCGGGTGCTTTGGGCTATTCGGTAACGAAAAACCCGCAATTGCTTGACGGCATAACTTTACAGATAAAAGATTGGCAAGTTTCGCCATTTCATTTAAGTTCGGTTTATTCGAGTTTTTATGCGGACGAAACGATATTTCCGAA
>JANOXW010000150.1:0-5910 GCA_031418635.1 Acidobacteriota bacterium | reverse complement strand
TCGCGGGCGAGTTCGACGGCTTCAGTTTCAGTCGAAGGATAAACGGTGAGAAATTTCCCGACTTGCCAATAACCGTAATCCAAGCCGGAATTGAGTTTGATAAGTTCTCTGAGCGATTCTGGAGCTTTGAAACGTAAGTTTTCAGAAATCAAAAATGGCGCAACTTTCACAAATAAATCGCAAGCCTCAAGAATCGTCGCCGAGATGTGAAGTTTCCATCCTTGCGCCGTTTCTTGAGGCTTGCTGACACGGCTAAATCGCCAAAATGTGCCGTCCGCTTTAAATGGCAGATAAACATCGCAAAGATTCTGCCAACGCACAGAAAATTCAGTTGCTTTAATATTCGCCTTTAAGTTTGTCGGTTCGGATAAATCCAAACAGTCTTTGTTTATCTGCGTCATTTATCAAATCTTACGAAATTCGGTTTTCGGTAAAATTTAATTTTCTCACGGAAGCGAAACCGGATCGCTACCGTCATCACGAGTGTCATCAGCAACATTGTCTAATGCGGTTTTGTATGTATCCGGCATATTCAATACGAGAGACATGCTCGTTCCACCGCCGCAAACGCCGCCGCCGCCAACGTAGGCTAAAACTTCGTCCTTATATTGCGGGTCGAGATCGCCCTTACCCAACAACCTTTGTAGTTGCAGGTCATTAGAATGAAAACGCCGCATCCAAGTTTCCCAAGCATCACTTTCGATACCACCGATAACAGCAGCAACCGATTCCTTCTGCAATTCCTCATATAGATTGACATTGGCATCTGCCGCGTCTTTCCATCCCTTTATCTTATCCATTATTTTCATATATTTATTCTCCTATTTTGTTTTATTTGATTGGAAATGATTTTTTCCAAACTTTTCTGACTTAACCAATTGGATTCAGTTCGTCAAAGCCTTGATTTCCCGCCATCGTTTTAACAAATTTGAGCAATTGCGCCATCCCGAATTTCTTTTCGTGCGGAAAAAAATCGGGATTGGGATCAAAGTTACTTTTTAAAATAGACGGATTGCTGAGTTTGATAAGTGCTACGATGGTTTCGGCAACTATTCGACTGCCAACTTCGCCCAAAGTCTGACCGTGTTCTTCAATTTCGGCTTCGGCAAGAATATAGAACCACAGCGGCGTTTCTTTTGAAAAAGTATATTTCAGATTTGCCGGCAGCAAGTGAGCAATTTGTTCGGGTTTCAGTATTCGCGCATCCGTGCCGAAAATGCGCCTTGCAACTTCTTGACCGTTTGGCAAACTCAAGGCTCTGGCACGATACAAATCTTTAGCCGGAAGAGAAGTGCTTCTGTCAGAAGTTGTTGGAAATTTGCCTAAATCATTCGGCAATAATCCTAACGCGCTGGAAATTTTGGTCGTTATGGCTTCCGCAAAATTAAACTTTCCGCGAGGTGAATCCGGTGTTTCATAAAACCAATTCCAGTTAATTGACCATTCGCTGGGCAGTTGATTATTGTTGCCTAACCTGCCTTGCCCCGTCAATGTGGCTAACTGTTTCAGAGTCGCTGCACTGGGAAATTGGTCATCGTTGAAAAAACGATTCCAGTTATAAGAGTTTCGGATCATACTATGTCCGAAACGAAAGGCGGCAACCGAAAATTCCAAAGGTATAAACGGCACTTTCGGATTTGGAAAATAAAATTTATTGCCTTCCGTCAGAACATCATTCAAAACGGATTCTTTTATTATTCGCGGAAGATAATCTTTTAAAATAATCCATTGATAATGCTGAATAACAATTTTGCGTGCCGCTTCAAATGTTGTGGTCGAATCATCTGCATTTAGATACTCGACAACAGCATTATGAAACCTCATAAACGCAACTTGTGTTTGAGCAACTGCCAAATTTTCATCGTTGCGCGAATCAACAATTTGTGCCATCGGACTATTTGGAGTTCGTGGCAAATCTTTGCCGACAAAGGCTTTATTTACAATAGAAGTTGCTTTAGTATCGCCCAATTTCAAAAGCGATTTGGAGTTTTCTGCCAGCAATAACTCTCTTCTGGGTTCATCGTTCGGGTTACTTGGCGATTCAAAACCGTAAATGGTTTCTAAATTTAAAAAAGGAGTTCTTTTGTTAGAAATGTTTGATGAAAGTATTGTTCCCCAAGGCTGAATTCTTTCAAAAACCGCCGAATCCAGCGAAATATCATGGTCAATAAATTGTCCCAAATAGGTATAACCTGCCGGAATTCTCACTCGCTTTTCGGTCATAAACTTCGCTAATTGATTTAGTTCATTATCTAACGGAGAATGCGCCGTATTGATTTCAAGCATTTTCTCGTAACCGAAATTGTTTTCTGACATAATACACCTTCGGCAAGTCGAATTTTTCGACCTGCAATTACTTTACTTTTTGATAAATTTTAAATGGAAACAGTTCTTATATTTAAACGAACCAAAACTCGCTAAAAACTATCATTTCTTATTTTTTTCTGCGATAGAGGCTTTGGGCGAAGGAGTTGTAGTATTCGACGGGCGCGAGGTCGTCGGTTAGAATCTCGGTATTCGTTTGGAGATGTTTGCCGTAGAAATGTTCTAAAAGAGAAGAAATTTCGGTGTCGTCAGTTTGAAGTGGCGCAAGATTTTGTGTTTTACAGGCGACGATTATCAGGTTTTGCAGTTGAGTGTCGGTGTAGTCAGCGTTGACTTTGAAGAGATAAACTTGCGGGAAAATTTGTTGGTAGGTTTTTAGCTCAGCGTTGAGAAATCGGCTGGCATCGCCTTCAATTGCGCCGCCGAGATTGAAAATTACGATGCCGTCTGATTTGAGAACGCGATTGATTTGTTCGACGGCTTCTATGGTTGTAAGTTGAAATGGAACGCTGAATAATGAGCCGAAAGCGTCCATCAAAACTGCGTCGTATTTGTTTGATGCGGCGCGATTGAGAAAAATTCTACCGTCTTGATGGATGATGTTCAGGCGCGGATTTTCTTCAAGACGAAAGTATTTTTTGGCGATTTCTGTCATCTGCGGATCAATTTCGACGACATCCATTTTCGCGGTTTTGTAGGTTTTTAAGTAATCTTTCGGAAATGAATAACCTGCACCGCCAATCATCAGCGTTTCGTTAAAATCGGGTTTGAAATGGCGAATCAGATGATAATACTTGGCGTAAGCGAAAACGAGTTCGTCGGAATCTAAGAACATTCCTGATTGAACAAAATACGGGTCAATGACTAAAGCGCGAATTGGTGTGCCGTGATTATCTGTTGTTTGGAAGATTTGGACGCGGCTGTATTCGGTGTCAATGTCGCGCAGTTCTTTGGTTTGAAACAGATAAAAGGCGCGGAATTCGTTCACGCCGACAGCGCACACGAACATTATCAAAACCATCAAATTAAACGGTTTTAGCGCAAACGGGACGAGCAGAATTGATAACGCGATGAGACTTGCGCCGATTAGATAAAGCGTTTTTTCACTGCCGACAAACGGAATCAGGAAAAATCCCGCCGCAAATGTTCCCAAAATACTTCCGACTGTAGAAAGCGCGTAAAGTCTGCCGACGATTTTGCCTGTGTCAGCAAGCGATGACATTTTGAGTTTGACGGCATAAGGCGTTACAAAGCCGAGCAAAACGCTGGCTGGCGCGAACAACAAAAGCGCGGCGATGACGGATTTTAGTTCTAAAATAGCGGAACTTTCGGCGATTAGGGCAAGTATCAAATCTTTCAGTAAAATCGTTACCGAAACCAAACTGCCCGCGAGAAATATAACGAAAGCGAGAACTTTAAGGTCGGGCTTTTTATCGGCGATTCTGCCGCCAAGCCAATATCCCAAACTCAACGCCGCGAGAATTACACCGATTAAACTTGTCCAAACGTAAGTTGACGCGCCCAAATACGGCGACAGCAGCCGCGAACCCGTGATTTCGTAAATCATCACCAACGCGCCGCAGACGAAAACCGTTATTTCGAGAATGAAGTTTTTGTATTTCATTGAAAACAAAAAAACTCGCACAATTTACGACATTATGCGAGTTTTGCTTGATTTCGGTTAGTTGTCAAATCTTTTATTTATCATTCATTGAGGTTGCCGCTTTTTTTTTATCAGCGGTTTCATTAACGTAAGTCAGCCATAGTGCGTTGTCGGGCGCAGGACGTTCACCGTGAATGACGGCGAAGTATTCGTCTTGCAATTTTTTAGTGATTTCGCCGCGTTTGCCGCTTCCGACTTGGATGCGGTCAACTTGGCTGATTGGTGTGATTTCGGCGGCGGTGCCGGTGAAAAAGAGTTCGTCGGCTAAATAAAGCGCGGCGCGTTGAATGGTTGTTTCTTGAATTTCGATGCCGAGTTCGCGGGCAATTTTAATCACCGAATCGCGTGTAATTCCCGGCAGAATCGAAGCCCCAAGCGGCGGTGTAACAAGTTTGCCGTCGTTGACGAGAAAAAGATTTTCGCCCGAACCTTCCGAAACATAACCTCGATCATCAAGCGCAATGCCTTCGCTAAACCCGTTGAGAATCGCTTCCATTTTGATAAGTTGCGAATTCATATAGTTTGCGCCGGCTTTGGCAACGGCGGGAAGCGAATTTGACGTTATTCGCGTCCAACTCGAAACGCAGACTTCAACGCCTTTTTCGAGTGCTTCTTCGCCCAAATATTTGCCCCAATCCCAAGCCGCCATATAACAATCAATCGGATTTGGAAACGGATTAACACCAAACGCGGGTTTGTTTTCGTCCAAACCGCGAAAGATAATCGGGCGAATATAACATTCGTCCATTTCGCTATCTCTGACTAATTCAACTGCCGCTTGGCAAAACTCTTCGCGCCCGAATTTAACATCCATTCGATAAACTTTTGCCGAATTCAAAAGACGCTGAATATGCTCGGTTAGCCGAAAAACCGCCGTGCCGCGTTCTGTATTGTAGGCGCGGATGCCTTCAAAAACACTTGAACCATAATGAATGGCGTGCGTCATAACGTGGACACGAGCATCTTTCCATTCAATAAACTCACCGTTGCGCCATACCTTCGGCGCAATTTGCATTGTATTAACATCTTTTGTTGACATAATTTTTTTATAAACTCCTATAAATACGGGAATGAATAAAGTAGATTTTCTAAAAGGAAGAAATGACGAAACTTGTTGAATTCCAGAAAAATTCTTTCGTCAAAAGTTTTTGCTTCCGTTAAAGAATAGTATATCGGGGATGTTTTCGCAAGAATTGGGTTGGTGAATAGGTCAGATGATGACATAATTTGGCGGTTTGCGTCGCATTATGCAAACCGCCAAATTATTGAAAATTAAAGGATTCTAAAGAACGGAGCTGTATCGTCAAGGCGACTTTGAAACACCACACCGCTGATTGTTACGGTAAAGATTATCGGAACTTCGCCTGCGCCGTTTACGGTAGGTGGAAGTGTAAAGTCAACTGAATAAATGCCCGGCTCGCGCAAAATTGCGTCGGAAGTAAGCAATGTTCCACTAATTGTTTGGCTTCCGACTCTAATCGTAACCAAAGAAGCCGGAACTCCACTTACGCCGGTCAGAAAAACTCTGAGAACTGTCGGCACACGCACACCGCCGCGCATTCTTACGGTTGTTACAGTAAAAGGTTCACTGGTCGGGACGCGGTTGGTAACATTAAATAATCGGGCGCGTCCGCCCGGACCCGGAATGGGTAAATTTGTAAAAATATCAGGTCGGGTTGGAACAATTGTTACTGTTCCTTTGATAACCGTCCCATTGTTGTTAAGAACTACCGGATAAGAAGTGCCAGCCGTAGTTGAAGCAAGTCCCGGCGGAACAACAAAGGTTATTTGCCGTTGGCTGACCATTTTTAGACCGCAAGCCGCGCCGTTTATCGTCATTGTTACGCCGCTTAATTCAATCGGTAACTGAAAACTTCGCTGAATTGAACCGACGGACGTTTGGGCAATAGTCGGCGGCATCG
>JANOXW010000149.1:0-2697 GCA_031418635.1 Acidobacteriota bacterium | reverse complement strand
AGCAACCGTTTTGATAAAGGCGGCAATCGAATCCGACATCACAATCGCCAAAACGGGCGGCACAAAATAAACTAGCAAAGCCGTCGCAAAAACCGTCCGAAAAGAACGCCTGACGAGTTCAATAGAACGTCGAAACGCCGTCCGTCCGCTGACACCTTCCATCATAATTGACGGCGCGATAAGCATATAGCGTGCCGTCAACCAAACGCCCGGCAACAGACAAAACACCAAACCAACCATCGCCAGCAAAGTGCTTGCCGTAACTGTTCCGACCAGCGGTTTCCAACGCTTTTTAACTTGGCTAAACGCGGCTCGCAAACTTATCGGACGAAGCGGAACAGCCAAAATTTGCGCGACAATCCAAGTCGTCATTCCGACCAAAAAAGCCGCGTAAAAAATCTGAACAAAAAAAGTTGATAAACCGAGAACAACGCTTGTCAGAGTTGTCAAAGTTCCATCTTCAATGACATTAAAAGCCTGCAAAAAAGTAAAAGTAACTTTTGCCAAAGTTACTAATATAATCGGAATTGCCGTTACCAATGCCAACAGCAAAAACTTCGGTAAATGTGTGCTATAAATAACTAAAGCACGAGTCAAAAGCGTTCCCAAACCTTCGGAACTTGAGCGCAATTTGCTGGCAAAGGCTTCCGCCGTCATTGGACGTTCCGCCGGATTTTTAGAGAGCGTCGCGTGAATGACTTGCTTAACCTTTTTCGGAATTTTTTTTGCATCCAACGCGGGCGGCTCAATTTCCTGATGTGAATTCATCACATCTTTGTAATCGCCCGCAAAAGGCGTTTTGCCCGACAGCATTTGATAGGCAATGACACCAAGCGAATAAATATCGGAATGTTTCGAGAGTTTTTCGCCGCGACATTGTTCGGGCGACATATAAAGCGGCGTTCCCAAAACCGCGCCGACGCGGGTTAATTCCGAGGTTGCCAAATTTTTGAGCGCGGGTTCGTCAGTTAAAACGGAAGCCGAAATCAATTTTGTGCCGATGTTTTCGGTTGATGGATTTTCCGCTGGCGGCAAAATCGCCGTTCCCGATTCCAAATTAACTTCGTCCGAATTTTGAATCAAAGTTCCTGCTTCGGACAAAAGCGTATTTTTGTTTGAAATCGGTTGATTATCAACGATTTGCGCGATGGCGTTGGCTTCGGAAATAACGGTTGAATTTTTCAGGTCGGCAAGCGTCGCTATTTGATTTTCGTCGGCAAACGTATGTTTATTAACGATTTGCGTCGGCGTTGTAGGAACGGAAATTTCATTATGAGAAGTTGCAAATCCCGCTTCTTCCAATTTGGCGATGCCGAAATCCAGCACTTTCACCGTATAACCGCCGCGCTGATTCGGTTCAAGCCAGATGTTGTCGGGCTTTAAATCGCGGTGAATAATTCCCTGTTCGTGCGCTTCGTGAACGGCGGAACAAACCTGCTCCAAAATATCAATTGACCACGATAGCGGAAGTTGATTTTCCTCTTCTAAAATCTCGCCAAGCGTGCAACCATCGAGATATTCCATCACTAAATAAGCGACTTCGCCCGTTTCGGTTTTTGAAAAACCGAAATCGGTTACATTAACGACATTCGGGTGCCGAAGCCGTCCGGCGGCACGCGCTTCACGCCGAAAACGCTCGACAAATTCGATTCGCGCCATAAATTCGGGCGCGATGACCTTGACCGCAACAGGTCGCGCCGTGCCGACGTGCGTAGCAAGATAAACCGTTCCCATTCCGCCGCGTCCGAGTTCTTTTTCGATTTTGTATTTGTCATCAAGCGTTTGCCCGACGACGTTTCCCAAATTCATAAAGAGTTTTTACGTTTGATTAAAGAATTTGTTTAGAAAATCAACTTCCGCAAGTTCTTTTCAACCTAAAATATGAATTTGTATTATAGACGTTTTTATGTTTTGAGGAAATCGGCACAGCGGAAAGCAAAGTTTTTATTGTTTGCGAATCCGAATCGCACCGCTAACGGTAGTGAGTTTCAACGAAGCGTCGCCGTCGCCCATTTGCGCGGAAAGTGTTTGTGTTTTTGACGGCGTATTTTTTTCGATGTTTTTTAATGGAAGTTCAGAAGCAAACGCGCCGTATCCGTAAGAAGCACTGATTTGACAAGACGAATTTTGCGGAATAATCAGCACAATCGCGCCGTTTGAAGTGCCGAAATTATATTGTCCGCCATTTAGAAATTCGCCGTTAAAGTTTATCGAACCCGAATTTGAACCGACTTCGAGTTGTCTTTGACCGACATTTTTTAGCGTAATCGCACCATTGCTGGTTTTGGCTTTGAAAATATCGCCAATTTCGCTTGGGCTGACATCAAAAGCGATAATATTTCCCGTCGTGCTAAAAAGCGACATCGCGCCGCTTGAATTTTCCACCGTTACATCGCCTTCGTAAGTTCGCGCTTCGATGCCGCGCCCGATATTATTCAAAAAAACATCGCCGCCAATGTTTTCAACCGAAACTTTCCCGACCGAATCAATCATCGTTTCACTTGCCTGACCTTTGACATTAACGGTAGCATTGCGCGGCACGTCTAGTTCTATTTCATCGCCCGCCAAACATTCATCGGCGTTGGCTTCTTTATTGGTCGTCGGCTCAAATCCCAAAACTTTTACCCACACGGGCTGTGAGTTTTTTTTCTGCAAAACAGTAAAACCGACTTGACTGCCACGATTAACAAAAGCGCG
>JANOXW010000148.1:0-5179 GCA_031418635.1 Acidobacteriota bacterium | reverse complement strand
TCGGACCGCCCGCCGAAAGACTATACGCCGTCGAACCCGTCGGCGTGGCGATAATCAAACCGTCGGCGCGAAACGAATTGACAAAAAGATTGTCGAGATTGACTTCGATTTCGATAATCCGTGCCAAAACTGCTTTGTTGATAACGACATCGTTGAGAACGCGCCCTGTTGCTAATTTTTCATCATCGCGCCAATGTTCGACATCGAGCATCACGCGGCGGTCAATCTCGTAATTTCCTTCGAGAATTGCCTCAAGCGCAGGAAACATTTCCTCGATACGAAATTCGGTCAAATAGCCAAGACTGCCGTAATTGATGCCCAAAACCAAAACTTCACGATTGCCTGTAAGTCGCGCCGTTGAAATCATCGTTCCATCGCCGCCAAGCACGACGATTAAGTCAACGTCATTCTTAAACTCTTCAATTCCAGCAACTTGAATATCGCAGATTTCGGTTTCCGCGTGTGGTTTGCCAATTAAATCAATGCCGCGCTCAGCCAGCCAATCGGAAAGTTTGCAAGCCGTTTCCCAAGCCTCTTTATGATTCGGCTTAACAACCACGCCGACGCATTTTATTTCTTGATGTGCCATCTATTTTGTTTATGATTAACCAATTGAGTTAAAACTGCAAGTCATTTTTTGAATGTAAATGAACCATAAAACAGCCTTTTATGTATTTAAAAGGTAAAAGAGTGAAAAGTTTCCATTGAAGAAGACTTCTTACAGGTTGAGCCTTTGGCAAATCTTCTGAGAAAGTGAACTTCAGGTATTTGGGCGACATAAACAAATATTCCGAATCTTCTTTATCTTTTGGCACAACGAAACTACAACAAATTTTGTCCTCACAAATAGCAAAAGCGTATAGACTAACACCAAGATTTTTTCGCTGACCGATTTTATAATGTGCTTCTGCAAATTTTTCATTTTCTTCTGGCAAAGGTAATTTTAGCCAAAAATTTGTTTCGTAAAATTCATTGTTACGCTGAACTGTATCTTCCTGAAAAACCCACAAAATTTCAGTCGGCAAATTGTTATCAGCTAAAAATTCTTTAAAGTTTTGAATTGCTTGATTAAAAGAAGTTTCTGCGATAATCATATTTAAACGAGGCTATTTTTCATTTGGATAAAACTATAATTTTGGATATTTTTCAACAAATTTCAGCATATTTTTGATATAAGATTGAAAGTTGGGGCAAGCGATGTTGTGCGTCGAAAGCAGTTTGTCCGCGATGCTTGTATCGTAAGTTTGCGGGACGAAAAAATACGGCACACTCGAATGCGGCAAACCGCTTATAGCAGGCGAAAACGGCAACATTAGAGATTTTTCGACAAGGCTTGGCGGTGGTTTAATGACCGATTTTTTGCCCGTCATTTCTTCCGTAATCGCATCAAAAACCTGTTCGGTGGTCAACGGATTCGGGTCAGCCAGCGCAATCGTTTTGCCGACTGCATTCTCATCCTTTGCCAAAGCCGCTATTCCTTCAACCACAAAATCTACAGGTACGAGATTGACTCTCACATTTTTGTTGCCGACGTTGACGAAACGTAGCAATTTCGGGGCTTTTCGCAAATAGTGAATGAGATAATAAATGCCGTCGTATTTCGCCGTTTCGCCAGTTTGTGAATCGCCAACGACAACCGACGGACGAAAAATCGTTACGGGAAATTCGGCTTTTAATTTTTCGACTTCGAGTTCTGCCAGATACTTGGTTTCCTCATAAAAGTTGCGAAAACCGGCATCGTGTTCGAGTTCCGTTTCGTAAATCACATCTTTGCGATTTCCCGAAACATAGCACGTCGAAACGTAATTATAACGGCGCAGATTCGGCAAATTTTTGACGAATTTATTGACATTGCGCGTTCCTTCGACATTAACGCGATACGCCAAATCTTTCTCAACCGCTAAATCATAAACCGCCGCGAGATGATAAACGTCGGTTATTTCGCTGAGGACAACTGCCAAATCTTTTTCGGAAATGCCAAGATTTTCGCGTGTTATGTCGCCTTCGACCAGCGCGAAATTTTTCAACGGCGTGTTAGCTGATTGCGCGATTTCTTTAACAGTCTTCATCGCTTTTTCAACGAATTGCGACTGCACAAGCAGAAAAAATTGCGTGTCGGGTTTTGCCAACCGCTTCACCAACCGTTCAGCAATGAAGCCCGGAAATCCTGTTAGGAAAATTGTTTCGTGAAAATTCATTTTTCTTCTTCAAAAAGCAAGTTATAGCGTTGTGCGCTATGAACGACGTGCAAAATACTCACGCCATCCGTTAGCGGTTGATAGAAAATCAGATATTTTTCAAAGCCTTTGACACGCCACATTCTAATTTCTTTGAGCCGCGAATTGTTAAAATTTCTAGTTGCGCCGACGTATCTGTTTTCTGCCAAAAATCGGAATGTTTTGTCGCAAGCGTCGAGAAATTTGTGTGCCGCATCTTCATTCTCCGCAGCAATATGAAACGAAAGATTGATGAGTTCTTCAAAAACGGATTCACCGTGAATTACTCTCATATTTTATTGCCTATTCGTTTTGCCAATGCTTTCTTTGCTTTTTCAACACTAAATTCTTCCATATCCTTATCATTCAGTCTTCTAAGCAACAAAGTTTCCAACTGTTGCTCTTGGCGCGTTTTTAAATAATTTCGCACCAAATCGCGGAAAAATTCGCTCGTGTTTCCATAACCTTCAGTAGCGATTGCTTCTTCGACGGCTATTTTCATCGTTTCGGGAAGCGAGATGTTAATCGTTGATATTGCCATAATTGAAACTCCTTTCAATCTAAATTGTAGCATTGTGGCAATAGATGTCAATAAATGCTACTCATTGCTAGAAAATATTACGTTTTTGTTCGGTTTGTCATTAACGCGCAACTCGAAAACATCGGGGCGCGAATAATGTCCGTCGGTATCTAAAAGCAGACGACCTTGTTTGACCAAATCGAGTTCGAGTTCGCCGTAGATTATGCTTGCCTCATCAAACACAGGTTCAACGACATAACTAGCGTCGGGCGCAATGATTGCGCTTCCGCCTCGTTGGAGCAAATCTTTTTCCATCGAATCGAGCAAGGCGAAAACTTCTTTATCGTTGGTCTTGAGCGATTCAAAACCTTCTAAAACATCGCTTTTCGACATCACACAACCCGAAGTCAGCACGAAACATTGACCCTCAAAGGCGTAATGTCGGCTGGCAATTTGATGGCGTTCGTGGACGGTTGGAAACTGCGCGGTGTGAATAATTTCGCCTTTCGCGTGCATCGCGGCGCGTGCCAACGGAAGCCAATGTTCCCAACAAATCAGACCGCCCAAAATTCCGTAAGGCGTTTCTAAAACATTCAGCGTGCTTCCGTCGCCAACGCCCCACACAAGTCTTTCAGTATAAGTCGGCGTTAGTTTGCGATGGATTTTATAGCTGCCGTCGGGCGCGAGATAAACGGTTGTATTATAAAGCGTTCCGCCACATTGTTCGTGAACGCCGATGACGATATAAACTGCATTTTGTTTGGCGATTTGTTGCAAAAAAGAACATTCCGCACTCGGAATTTTTAAAGAATTTTCCGTCAAATAATGATAAAGCCGCTTCGCCGGCGCGTAATCCCACAACGCGGCTTTCGGTGCTTCGTCCAGCCAAATCGGATAACCTGTCAGCCAAGTTTCGGGAAAGACAATGATTTTCGCGCCGTTTCTAGCACATTCGTCTGCGATTGTTTCTACCTTTGCTAAAGTTTTCGGCAGATTCAAATAAACAGGTGGTTGTTGGACAAGAACGACTTTTACATTTTTTTCGGACATATTTTTCAATTCAATTTCCCCTGCAATCTTCGCAATGCCTGATACGCCTGCGCGTAATTTGGCTGTTCTTTGATGGCTAAACCGTAGTGTTTGGCGGCTTCGAGTAATTTTCCGCGTTTTTCATAGACAAAGGCGAGATTGAAATGCGGAAAAGCACGGGCTTCGTAACGCACCGCTTTTATCGCCAACCTAAACCAACGCACACAGTCGTAAAAATTTCCTTTGGCAATCAGGTAACTGCCAATATCGTTATACGGATTGCCAAAATCCGCGTCAACCGCAATCGCCGCCAAACATTCAGTAATCGCCAAATCATATTCACCTTGAAAACTGTATGTCCAACCGAGAAAAGTAAAAGCCTCAGCCGTCGGAAAAACTTCGATGGATTCTTTATAAAGTCTGATCGCCGTTTCGTAATCGGCGGATTGTTGCGCTTGATACGCCTCATTGAAAAGCGCGACGGCTTCGCGCATTGTCGGATTTTTAATTTCAGTTTCGGAAAACATCTCTTTGAAAAGATTAAAACAGAAGGTGCAAGCGAGGCAAAATTGATTCGCGCTAAAGTTAGATTGATTCGCGCTAAAGTTAGAATGTTTCCAACTAAGGTTAGAAACATTCCAACCTTGTGATGAATCTCTCAAACCTTGTGATGAAACATTCCAACTAAGGTGAGAAACATTCAAACCTTAGTTGGAAACACTCAAACCTTGTGATGAATCTCTCAAACCTTGGGATGAACCTTTGCAACCAAGGTTAGAATGTTTCCAACCAAAGGAAGAATGTTTCCAGCCTTGGGAAAAAGCCTTTCAACTTGCTTTGGACGATTACTTTATCCTAATAATTCGACCTTCAACCTTCGGCGCAATCGTTTTATTGGGCGCGGTTTTGATGGCATTTTCCAAAATTTCCGCGTCTTTTTGGGCGGTGTCGGTGTTTATCAAAATCTTCGCGTCTTTGAACATCGTGTAGCCGTCGCCGCCGTTTAAGACCAAGAACGAAGCCGTCGCCAAAGTGTAATTTTTATGTTCGTCAAGCGGTTTGCCGCCGACCTTTATTTCCGTAATGCGTTGGTTGGCGGGCAAGGTTGTGTCAAACTTAAACGTCATTCCCGAAACTTGCGGAAAGCGTCCGGGTTCGTTGTCTTCTACGCTTCGGGCAACGCCGTGTTCGAGTGCTTCGCGCAGAGTTTTGCCGCTAATCTCGATTTTCAAAACCGGATTATTAAACGGCAAAATCGAAAGCACGTCGCGTTTGGTCAAAACGCCCAGATTATAAGTCAAATCGGCGCGAATCGAACCGCCGTTGACCAACGCGACATCAGCATTTGTCGCTTGGCGCAAAACGTCGGCGATAAAGTTTCCGACGTTTGTTTCTCGCGTCCGATTCGACGCTG
>JANOXW010000147.1:0-15884 GCA_031418635.1 Acidobacteriota bacterium | reverse complement strand
CCTATTTCGGAAACGGAAATTATTGCTCGTCTGCCATAATTGTTCCAAGCGAATTATTTCCTCAGCAGATAAATTTCGGACAAACTTGTTCGGCATATTCATTTCTTTATTATGCCACAAAACATTTACTCACCTGCATATCTAATATTTCCATCAACACGGCTTCGGCTTGGTCGAGTTTGTTTTGCTGCTGATATATCTTTGCCAACTCCGTGCGAGATTGTAAATCCTTCGGTTTTTTATCCAAGACATCGAAGAGTAAAGATTTCGCTTCATCCAAACGATTTTGTCTTTGATATATTTTGGCTAATTCCGTGTTTGCCCGAATACTGCGTTTTTCTATTTCGAGAAGTTTTAATCGTTCCTTATAGGTTTAATTCCCCGTAGCTCTGCTACGGAAATAAGGAAAAATAAAAATTCCGATTCAATACCTCGCGGCTCTGCCGCGCGGAAAATTTATTAAAATTGTTTCCGCATCGGAAAGCCTGTCTTGTTTTTGATAAATCTGTGCCAATTCGACTCGTGAATTCAGATCATCACTTTTAATTCCGAGTATTTTTAAGAGCATTTTTTCAGCATCTTCAAGTCTGCCTTGTTTGACATAAATCTTTGCCAGTTCCGTCCGGCTATGTATGTCGTCAGGCACTTTATCCAGAAAGGTTTCCAAAACCTCTACGGCTTGCGACCGCTTTCCCTGCATTATTAAAAGCCAGAATTTAGCCGTGTTCAGCGTCGCATTCAGTTTTGGAAACAGGATAACCCGTTCGTGAATGTAATCGCGCAAAAGAAAATCGAGCAATTCGGGAAAATCAACGTAAGAGTCTTCATCCGCGTAATTCTTTTTCGCGCCGAATATGTTTATCAATGCCTGTGTTTTCGAAGTATTTGTAAAATCCGTTTTTTCGCATAATTCCATTAAAAGTTCGGTTTTGTCTATGTCGGGATGTTCGCGGAAATAAATCTCGGAAACGATTTCGTGCTTGGTGCGGACGCTTATATTCATCCGGTAGGTTTCATCCCGTCTTTCTTCGAGGATGACGGGTTCGTTGAGCAATCCGCGAAATTTTGCGATGAAGTTCCTTTGTTGTGTTTCGTCCGCACTGAGCATTTTACTCAAAATCGTGAACGGCGTTTTGACTCCGAACAGGTAAAAAAGCGCGATATATTTGTAGCAGTCCGTGAACGCCGGAAGATCAACCGTCATTTCGAAATAATCATCCCAGTCAAAATCAAAAATTATTTTGTGCCGCCGCCTGAGTTCTAGCAAGATCGAATATATCGCATTTACATAAACGATTTTCTCATTAAGGGCGATGTTCAATAGCGGCGTTCGGTCAGCTTCGGAAATTTCAAGAAGGTCGAATAATCTGTGATAAACCTTCCGCCGCTGGTCAGCCGGATTATGAACATTGACAGGTGTGTTCTCTTCTTCTCCCTGAAGATATGTCAGAGTTTCCGTTCGCTTCAAGGTTCGATAACGATGATCGCGTTCGGCAAACAGGATATTTATTTCAGGGCAATAATCGGGAATATGATGCAAAAGCTGTTCGAGATTTTTTTCGTCAGCCGTCGGATTATCTATGCACAGCACTACTGGCTGTGACGCAGAAGCGAATTTCAGACAGGACATCACGATCTCTAAATCCTCTTTAGTCAGATCGTATTCGAGGTCGAGCATATAGACGGTTCGATCAAGTCCGGTCAATTCAACGGCGAGGCGATGAAGTATGGTCGTTTTTCCGCTTCCGCCTTTTCCCAAAATCCAGAGCGTGCTGTTCGGCGGCAGAGACTCCAATCGCTTGCAGATGTAATTCATTACGCTCTCGTTCCGAACGTCAATGTCGTTGCAAACGGCTCTGAAAACCGCTTTGAAACTATTATTGATCTTGTAATAATCAACCGCGAAAGGATTTAATTCTTCGGGTTTGATATCCCGATATTCCGCGATCAGTTTGGGAGTTATCGGTCTGAAACCCGAAACTTGTCTGACCGGAAACTGAGGATAGTAAACCGGAATCAATTCTACGGCATAATGCCAAATTTTTTCGCTGATCGTATCCCCTCCCCCAATATTCGACGGTTAAGGATTCGTTTGAAAGTAAAAAGGCTTTTTCCTGTAATTTCGTGTCGTTTTTAAATGTCGAAGCGAAAATAAATCTTTCCGGTTTGCGGGTTAAATCTTTGGTATTTTCAAGTTCTTCTTCCAGTTCGGAGAGAAGTTCGTCGCTTAATTTTTTATCATCTCTGAATCTTACATCCTTTAATTTGCACTGAAAGACAATTTCCGGTGCGGACGGAATGATACCGTCTATACCAAATTGAGATTGTCCGCTACGTCCGAATCTTTCAACGCCTTTATCGTTGTAATTCCGTCGGAGAATGTCGCGGATCAATCTTTCAAATTGTTGGTCATCGCTCAGAACAGGTAATTGGAAGGACATATCTCTTTACTCCGGTTTGAATGACACAATAAACTTTAAAAATAACTTTGTAAATAACTATTTTAGTTGGTCGTCAATTTGTAAAACAAAATAATAAGCCGAAAGGATAAGCAAATTTCGGCTTATCATTCTTTATTTTAATTAACGCTTCTTAAATTCGAGCGCGTTTATTTGTTGGTAGGCTGCGCTGTCTTTGCCGAATTTTAGGATAAGGTAGGTTTTGATCAGTTTGATGCGCGGGATGATGCCTGTTTCGTCGTTGTAAATAACTGCGTCGCGGGCATCGAGTTTGTTGCCGAGGTTGGCGACTGCAGCACCGGCGGCGTTGCTTTTTGCTGTCAGTGAAGCGATCTTTGCATCAATCGTGGTGACATCGTAGGGCGTTCCGTCGGCTTTGTATTCGGGTTTGGTTTTTAGCAGCGCGGAAATGTCGGCAAGATACGCGATCTGGTTGTCGCGGCTTCTCTGCGATTGCGATTGCGATGTGCGGGATTCGTCAATGTCCGGAGTTGAAGGATCGTCGGGAACGCCCGTTTCTCGCCCCGCAGGTGAAAAATTATTAACGATGGTTTGCAGATTATCGGTAAATGCCGGATCGTTAAGCTCGACCTGCACCTGTCGTTTAATGTTGACGACATACTTTTGAAGCCCGTCAAATTCGGCTTGCACATCGTCAACGGCAACCGCTTTTGCCGCCTGCGCCGTGTCAACTTCACCGAGCGCGGTTTGCGAAGCGGTCAGCAGAGTTTGCAGTTCGGGAAGTTTGATCAAATCCTGCGGCGGCGCATATTCACCGCCGAGATTGGTCAAAATTATTGTTGCGGTCTGTAAATTTGCAACATTTTTATTATGTCCTGTTTCCATAGTTTTATCCTTGAGTTTTCTAAAATAGTTATGGATGATGTTTTAGGGATTTCGGAATCTGCCGCTCAGAAGAAAAACATAAGAGTTCACGGGAGAATGCAATCAGAAAACTCGGTAATTTGGTAAGAATTGCAGTTCTCGGGTAATTTTACGGAATACTCGATTGCCCAAAAACAGTTAGACTGCGCGATGTCAGATAATATAAATGAATTCGATATTTGGTGTCAATATTCTTTTACGGATTATCTAATTACCCAGCAGTAAGTATGCGATTCATCAGGACTTTATCTACTTGAATAATCGCTTAAAATCCCATTAGAGTTTCGACTTGTAGTTCAGAGTTCAAAATTCATTTTTAGTAAGAATTTCTTTCATTTGCTAAAATAATTCGTCTAATGCTTCTTCGAGGTTTTTCACGCCCACTACTCGCATTCCCAGAAGTTTTTCTAACCCTTTTTTGTTCGATGTAGGCAAAATCAATTTCTTAAAACCGAGCGTTTGCGCTTCTCTCGCTCTTGTTTCGGCTTGGAGAACGCCGCGCACTTCGCCGGTTAAGCCGACTTCGCCAAAAACGGCGGTGTCGGGTGGGATTTGCAAGTTTCGATAACTAGAGGCGATTGCGGCAATTACGCCCAAATCTGCCGCCGGTTCGTCCACTTCTAAACCGCCGGCGACGTTGATGAAAACATCGTCGCCGGCGAGTTGAAAGCCGAGACGTTTTTCGAGAACGGCGATTAAAAGCGACGTGCGGTTATAATCGAAACCTTGCGCCATTCGTCTGCCTGTGCCGAATTTTGTGCCGGAAACCAACGCTTGAATTTCAACCAACATCGGGCGTGTGCCTTCCATACAAACCGTTACGACTGAACCGCTTGCGCCCTCGGGACGCTCTTGTAAAAAGACTTCCGACGGATTTCCAACGGGAACTAAACCGCTACTTGTCATCTCGAAAATGCCGATTTCATTTGCCGCGCCGAAACGATTTTTTGTGGCGCGAATTATGCGGTGATTGTGATGGCGGTCGCCTTCAAAATACAAAACCGTGTCAACGATGTGTTCAAGTGCTTTTGGTCCGGCAATCGAACCGTCTTTCGTGATATGCCCGATGAGAAAAACGGGCGTATCGGTTGATTTGGCAAACATCATACATTGTCCGGCGACTTCGCGGACTTGTGAAACCGAACCGGGCGCAGATTCGATATTCGGCGAGAAAACCGTTTGAATCGAATCAATAATTATCGCGCTTGGCTTCATCCGTTCGGTTTCCGCCAAGATATTTTCGAGATTTGTTTCAGGCAAAAGAAAAAGATTTTCGGCGTTGATGCCCAATCTTTCGCCGCGCATTTTGATTTGTCTTTCCGATTCTTCGCCCGAAACATAGAGAACTTTTGCGCCGTTTGCCGTTAATTTGTCGGCAACGTCGAGGATTAAAGTAGATTTTCCAATTCCCGGACTTCCGCCGATTAAAACCAACGAACCCGCGACGATTCCGCCGCCGAGAACTCGGTCAAATTCGTCAATTCCGCTAGAAGTTCGTGCGTCGTCCTGCGATTCGATTTCGCTATACGCAATTGGTTTGACTTCGCGGAACACTCTTTCGCCGAATTGAATTTTTGCCGAAGAACTTTTGCCGACGGTTTGCGCCGACGGGCGAAATTTTTCCTCGACAAGCGTATTCCACTCGCCGCAGTCGGAACACATTCCTTGCCATTTGCGCGATTGACTGCCGCAATTTTGACAGACGTAAATTGTTGCCGGTGTTTTTGCCATTTTGATTAGTTTAGATGATAGCCGCAAAAAAGCACAAAAGACACAAAAAATTTATTTTTGCGGTTTTTGTGCTTTTTTGTGGCAAAAAACAATCTGAAAACTTTACAAACACTAGGCATTATCAAGCAAAACAATCGCTTCGGCTTTTATTGCCCGTTCTTCACCAATCGCGTCTAAACCTTCGCCTGTTTTGGCTTTGATGCTGATGCAATCGAGTTCTATCTCCAAAATTCGCGCTACATTTTCACACATTTTATCAATAAATTGGCGAAGTTTCGGCTTTTCCAAACTGATTGTCGAATCAACATTTACAACGCGAAAACCTTTTTCCTTCATCAATTCGACCGTGTGTTTTAAGAAAACAAAACTATCGGCATCTTTCCAACGCGCATCTTTGTCGGAAAAATGCGAACCGATGTCGCCCAATGCCAATGCGCCGAGAATCGCGTCGGTTATCGCGTGCAAAAGCGCGTCAGCGTCCGAATGTCCAACCGCGCCTTTGTCAGCGAGAATTTCCACGCCGCCCAAAATTAGCGGTTTTCCTTTTACAAGCCGATGAATGTCGTTGCCGAAGCCGATTCTAAACATTTTGCGTCTAAGTTTGTGATTGTTTGAGAAAAATTTCAACAATCGCAAAATCTGCCGGTGTTGTGATTTTTATATTTTGCGCGTTTCCTTCGATAATGGAAACTTCAATGCCGAGTTTTTCTACTAAAAAACATTCGTCAGTAACGATTTCGCCGATTTCATTTTCGGTAAAGGCGCGTTTCAAAATTTCATAACGAAAGCATTGCGGAGTCAGAGCGCGTCTAAGTTTTTTGCGGTCAATCGTCTGCACGATTTTGCCGTCCGAAACTTCCTTTATCGTGTCAGTAACGAATCCGACAAGACACGCCGCGCCCGTTTCTTGGGCTTTTTCGATTGTGTGTATGATTTCTTCGACTGAAACAAGCGGACGTGCGCCGTCGTGAACCGCGACGATTTCCGCTGATTTTTCGTCAATCACGTTAAGCCCATTCCAAACCGATTCGGCGCGAGTTTTTCCGCCTGAAACTATTTGGGCAAGTTTTGTTAGATTATATTTTAGGATGATTTGTCCAAAATTTTCGATTTCTTCGGCAGGCAGAACGAGAATAATTTCATCAATCGCCGGGCAAGATTCAAACTTTTGCAATGTATAAATTATCAGTGGCTGTCCGAGAATTTCAATAAATTGTTTCGGCTTTTCCGCACCGAAGCGCGTTCCGCTGCCGGCGGCGACAATGATGGCTATATTCACTCGTGCTATTTAATCTAATTCTTCAATAATGGTTGTCTGTCGCAATTCGCGGGTTGATTTACGAAAACTTGCTGAACGTGAATCGTGGATATTCGGAGAAGTATCGTGAATTTCTTCTTTTTCTTCCCACAATCGCCCGAAAATCATTTTGCCCGCCGTCGTTTGCAGAACGCTGGTTACGGCGACATCAGCCGATTTGCCGATGAGCCGTCGCGCATTGTCCACAACAACCATCGTGCCGTCGTCCAAATACGCCACGCCTTGATTGTATTCTTTGCCTTCTTTCAAGATAAAAACGCGCATCGCTTCGCCCGGCAACACGACGGGTTTTAAGGCGTTGGCGAGTTCGTTGATGTTCAGAACATTAACGCCGCGCAGTTGCGAAACTTTGTTTAAGTTAAAATCATTGGTAACAATAACCGCGTCGAGTTGTTTGCCGAGTTCAATCAACTTTAAATCAACCTCTTTGACGGCGGGAAAATCGGTCTCGACGAGTTGAATATCGAGATTGCTGTTATTACGAAGACGCTGAAGCATATCGAGTCCGCGCCGTCCGCGTTGGCGTTTGGAAGAATCGGCAGAATCGGCGACTTGTTGCAATTCAGCCAAAATAAAATGCGGGATTATCAAAGTTCCGCCCAAAAAACCCGTTTCGGCAACATCAGCAATGCGTCCGTCAATAATTACCGATGTATCAAGAATTTTATAATCGCGTTTGACATTTTTATCCGAAAAAATCCCGCCAAGTGCCGACAAATCGAGATAATCGCCTTTCGCCGCGCCGACCATCAAACCGATATAGCCCATAAAAAACGCCAGCGAAATGGTTAGAAAAGTTTGCATTTCGGCGGAAACGGCGGCTTCTTTTTGAATCGAGATCAAGACACCAATTAAAAACGCCCCAGTGATTCCCAAAATCGAACCGATTGCCGCACCAATCAGCGTTTTTAATGATGCCCGCTTGACGCGCATCTCGAAAGCAATGATGACAAGCCCGATAATGCCGCCAAGCAACGACGAAAGAATTTTGCGTGTAGAATCATCAATCGCGCCAAAACGAGTGGTTTTTTCAAACGGATTGAGTTGAAAACCAAGCAATATCAGCAGGGCGACAAACGCGATTCTAATTATGAGTATATCGAATTTCATACCGAGTAAATTTTAACACGAATTTTATTTAATGGATAACGAAAATTATAAAGCCGTAAATTTTAGCATCAATAATTTCCGAAAGGGCAATATTCCCTCAATATAATAGCAAAACAGTTATGAATTCACAGAAGCCAAAAGTTGAAAATACTAACTCCACAGATTCAGAGGGTAGTTTTATCTGTCATCTTTTATCCATCAACGCGCATCTATTATTAAGTTTAACGCAAGCGAAAATTGTTTTATTACTTACTTGATTATTCGTGTATAATTTACAACCTTGAGCAAATTACTTACAAAACTTAAGTATCGAAAAACAGACGTAAAATTTTGGCGTTTCATTATTTCCGTAGCTCTGATATTGGTTTTTAGTGGTTTTGTTTTTCCACAAAAGAGAAATTCGCTTGGTTGGGTTTGGCAAAATCCATATCCACAGGGCAATCCGCTGTTTGCGATTCACTTTGCTAAAGACAAAGAAAGAGGTTTTGCGGTCGGCGCGGACAATACGATTTTATCAACTACCGACGGCGGTTTTCGGTGGCAAAAACAGTTTTCGCCGATTGAAGCGACGCTTTCGGGCGTTTTTGTTAAAGACAAAGAGAACGCTGTAATTGTTGGCGCACGCGGCATAATTCTGTTAACTGCTAACGGCGGAAAAGATTGGAAACAGATGGAAACCGAAGGCAAAGACCATCTTTACAGCATTTCATTGGTGGGCGAAAATTTCCAAATCGGGTGGACAGTCGGAACTTATGGACGAATTTTGAAAACAGCCGACGGTGGTTTGACTTGGAAAACGCAAAAAGCCGAGATGAACGACCATCTTTTGAAAGTTTCGGCTTTTGATGCGGAAAAAAGCGTTGTCGTCGGCGCAAACGGAACGATTTTAACAACCAAAAACGGTGGCGAAACGTGGAAATTAAACAAACCTTGCGGAAATTTCTTGATGGCAAGTGCGGCTTATCTTTCGGCTGAAAACATTGTTGCCGTCGGTTACGGTGGTTGCGTTGTAAGTAGCGAAGACGGTGGTGAAACGTGGGCAAAAATCGATATGTTCAGCCGCGCCGATTTTCTTTCGTTGTGTTTTTCGGACGACAAAAACGGTTCGATGACCGACAGCAACGGAATGGTTTGGCTGACGGGCGACGGCGGAAATACTTGGCTACCGTTTAATGTGCGAACCAATCCGCGCCTCGTTTCGCTTTACTTTGCCGATCAATATACGGGTTGGGCAGTTGGCGAAAATGGCTTGATAATTCGCACTGACGACAGCGGTTACAGTTGGCAACGCTTGAGCGACGGCGGACGCGAAGATGTCAATGACTTAGCATTTTTTAACGACGAATTAGGTGTCGCCGTCGGTTCACGCGGTAAAATCTGGCTTACAAATGACGGCGGCAATCTTTGGCTACCGGTTTTTTCAGACGTAGCGGTAAATCTCAATTCACTCAGTTTTGTCAATGCCGAACGTGGTTTTGCGGTTGGCGACAAAGGCACGATTTTGCGAACTATCAATGGTGGCGCAAGTTGGGGCAAAGGCATTTCAAATGTTACCGAAGACCTTTTAGGAGTTGATTTTGTTGATGAGAAAACAGGCTTTGCCGTCGGCGCAAACGGAATGATTGTGCGTTCCGATTCAAACGGCGCATATTGGGAACAGTTTGAATCAGGCACGCGGGCGTGGCTCGAAGATGTCAAATTTTTTGACAAAAATCGTGGCGTAGTCGTCGGCGATAAAGGGACGATTTTGCTTACTAAAGACGGCGGTTTGTCATGGAAAAAAGTCAAAACAAACCTAACGGGAAATCTCTATAAACTGAGTTTTTTCGGTGATAGATACGGATTTGCGGTCGGCGCAAACGGGGCGATTTTGCGAACCATAGACGGTGGCGAAACGTGGCAAGACCAAGAATCGCCCGTTAGAATGAATCTTTACGCGGTTACGGCTTACGGACGCAACGAGGCAATTATTGTCGGCGAACTCGGTGCAGTTTTACGCACGGAAGATGGCGGCAAAACGTGGGAAACTCAGCCGAATGTCACAAGCAATTCGCTTCAAGCGATAGTTTATCGCGGTGGCGCAGAACTTTGGGTTGCAGGTCGCGGCGGCTCAATCTTAAAGCGTTCCGAATCGCTGGCAACAGTCAAAACTACTTCATCACCAAAAGTCGCGCCAACCTTGCGCTTAAAAGACGCAAAAACCAAGCCGAAACCGCGCCAACCGCTTTTAACCATTACCGACGACGGCGATATTCCGCTTGCCGCACCGCCAAAAAACGATAACGATAATCAATGAAATAAAAGACGGCGGTTTTCTACTTTCCAATCTCGATTAAAACCGAAATCCACTCACCATCGGTTTGCATTGTGAAATCCGAGATTTGCATTTCTTTCAGTTTTTCTGTTATCAAAATCTTCTGCTCAAGCAAAATTCCCGATAACACAAGTATTTTTCGCGTTTTTGCAACTAACAGCGCAAGCATCGGAATAATTACATCCGCCGTAACATTGGCACAGACAAAATCAAATTCAGGAGTTGATGCAGAAATGGAACCGATAAAAAACTCGGTTTCGTCCGCCACATCGTTCAGTTCAGCATTTTCATTAGCAATTTTTATCGAATCTTCATCAACATCACAACCGACAACCTGAAACCCTGAACCTTGAACCTTGAACTTTGCAGCGGCAATCGCTAAAATTCCCGTGCCGGTTCCAACATCAAGAAAACTCATCTCGTTTTTGTAATGCTCTTCAACCGCCCGCAAACAAAGTTTTGTCGTTTCGTGCGTGCCTGTTCCGAAAGCCATACTCGGTTCGATGCGAATAACGATTTTGTCCGTATTTTCAACTTTTTCCCAAGGCGGCGCGATGATAAATTTTTCGGTTTCCGTCGCCTTCCAATGCTTTTTCCATTCGGCAAGCCAATCTTTATTTTCAACCTCGCGCCATTCAGTTTTCTTCACTGCGTCGTTTGAAAAACCGTAAATCTGTAAGGCTTGGTTTAAATGATTAGACAAAATTTCTGTGTCTGGTTTTACTTTGAAATAGCCAATAACACACAATATTTCTGTTGGCAATTTGCCTAGATTATTTATCTCAGTACCAAGCGATTCGAGTTCATTCAGGGCAAACTCGACTGCTTCCATCGCTTCCGTATCAACTGTAATTTCTAGCGCAAACCAATTTTGTTCAATCATTATTCAAAGTTCAATGTTCGAGGTTCAAAGTTCAAGATTAGAGTAAAAACTTTGAATCAGAAACCTTGAACCAAAAAAAGACCACCAAAACACGGTGGTCTAAATTTGTATTACTTAAACTATAAAAACATTTAGGCGGCGAGAAGATCGTTTGACGTTTCCGCAAAAACTCTTCTGCCATTTAACGCATCGTCAATTATTTCGCGGACGGCGGACGCATCAGGATTAACATCCATTCGGGCGCAAGCCCGCAGATGTCTGATAATTCCTTCCGTTGCGATTTCAAAAGGCGCACCGTTTAGTTTTGCAAAACGTCGCGCTTGAATATGGTCAATTTGCAAGATTCTTTCCTGCAATGTAATTTGTTTTGTTGCTGCCACTTTATATTCTCCTTCCTTCATTTGGGATAACCCCCTTGATCTTTTGAGATTTATCGCTAAACAAGCCGCAAATCTCCGAAAAGCTCCCTAAAAATCAGGCTTTCCATCATAATTTAGTTGAATTTAACAACCGGAAAGTTGTTAAAAATGTTAGTTTGTCGGAACTTTTCAACTCTATAATTTAGGAGTTTAACAAAGAATTTACATTTTGTCATCATTTTTTTTTCAAATTTGTGATTTTTTTCTCAAATCAACTCAAAAACAAAGAAAAAGACCGACAAACCCTAGAGTTTATCGGTCAGATAAAATAAATAAAGTAAAAACTATTTTTCGCCAACGGCATCTTTCATAGCTTTACCAAGACGGAATTTAACAGTTGTTTTAGCTGGAATTTTAATCGGTTTGCCGGTTGCCGGATTGCGACCTTCACGCGCTTTGCGGGTTGCTTTAACCAATTTTCCGAAACCCGGAAGTGTAAATTCTCCATTCTTTTTGACTTCGCTGGTTGCGAGATCTGCTAAAGCATTGAAAAATTCCTTTGCATCCGTTTTCTTCATTCCCGTTGATTCAGCCAAACTGCTGATGATTTCCGTTTGCGTCATACGCTTTGCTGCTGCTGCCATAATATAAATATCCTCCAAATTATCTAAGTGATTTTAATTTACTCTTTAATCGAACATATTTGCCTACAAAATTGCAAGCCTCAAGGGGCAAATGTTTACCAATCAAAAAAAATTGGTCGGGGCGAGATGATTTGAACATCCGACCTCTCGGTCCCAAACCGAGCGCACTACCGGGCTGTGCTACGCCCCGTGTTTTTCGCGTTTCATTTAAGAAACACTACCAAGTGCCGAATTCTACAGGCGAAAAATGGTTAGGTCAAGTTACGAAATGACAAAGTTGTCTAAAAATCGAATAATTTTTTCTATTGCTTGCGCCCGATGGCTGATTTTTTCTTTAACTTCGCCCCTGAGTTCGCCGAAGGTTTGCTCAAAACCTTCGGGAATAAAAATCGGGTCATAACCGAAACCGTTTATGCCGCAAGGCTTTAAAGCAATAGTGCCGTCGCAAACACCTTCGCCAAGAAATTTTATTTCGCCTTTTTCATTAGCAATTGCCATCGCGCACACAAATCTTGCCCTTCTTTTTTTATCGTGTGTTTTACTGAGTTCTTTCAAAAGTTTCGTTATTTTTTCGGCACTAGTCGAGTTTGCGCCGGCATATCTAGCCGAAAATACGCCGGGCGCACCTTTCAAAGCCGCAACCTCCAAACCCGAATCGTCAGCTAAAGCCCAAATTCCGGTCTGTAAAGCGTAATTTTTAGCCTTTAAAACAGCATTTTCGGTAAAAGTTGTGCCTGTTTCTTCGACCTCGATCACGTTTGAAAATTCGCTTAAACTTCTTAATTTCAAGTTTGAATTTGCCAAAAATCCGTTCAATTCTTTAACCTTTCCGCTATTGTAAGTTGCTATTAAAATTTCCAATTTATGCTTTTCCTTAAAGTGTTTGGTAGTTTTAGTTTCTAAAAAACTTAATGTTATCAAATGAAAAAAGTTAGTGGAAAATTAAAATGAGTGAATTTGTTTTTTGTCAAATTTATCGGTAAATTTCAGTTTTGGCTAAACGCTTGCTAAACTCAAATTTCAGCACAGATTTGGAAATTTTGAAAAAGATTGAGCCGATAAATCTAACAAGATTTTGATAACAGAAAAATTATGAGTCAAGAAACACAAGCCGTAAGAATTGAAACAGGCGAAGAAGTAGCTTTTGAATTGATGAAATTCATTGCCGAAAAGGAAAATCGGGAACTCGCGCCGGAAGCTGTGCGCGATTATTATTTGGACTTATTTGTTGAATGTGCAAGTGTTGTTTATGACGGCGAACGCAAGGCGTAAAGCAAAAGTAAAAAAGTAAAAAGCAAAATGTCGGAAATTATTAACTCATCGAAAGCACCTGAACCTGTCGGGCTTTATCCGCACGCCCGGCGCGTCGGCAATCTTTTGTTTTTGTCGGGTGTTGGTCCGCGCGAGAAAGGAACAAAAAAAATCCCGGGCGTTGAACTCGGCGAAAACGGCGCGATAATCACTTATAGTATTGAAGCGCAATGCCGTTCGGTTTTTCAGAATGTGCGATATATTTTGGAAGATTCGGGTTCAAGTTGGGACAAAATTGTTGACGTAACAGTTTTTCTGACAAATATGAAAGACGATTTTCAGACTTATAATCGAATCTACGCCGAATATTTTGCGGAAAACCAGCCGTGTCGAACTACGGTTGAAATAAATTGTCTGCCAACTCCGATTGCGATTGAACTGAAGGTGATCGCCACGATTGATTAGCTTATTTCACTTCATTAAACGCCGATTCTTCCAAAGTTTTGCCCGCCTCGTCAATGGCGAAAACTCGCCATTTCAATTGTTTTGCCGACGCGAGTTCGCGGATAAACGACGGTAGTTGATAATCTTTGGTTAAAGGCAAAACGATTGATGAAAAAACTTTTTTGCCGTCTGCGTCTTCGATTTCAATGCGGTAAAGGTTGGCGTTTGCCGTTTCTTTCCAACGCAAAATTATTGGTGGACGAAATTCTGTCGCGGCAATATTCGTAATTTGGTTGATGTCCACGTTGTTTGAATTGCCGACGTAATAACGCAAAGTGGGCATTGCAAAGCCAGCCACGCCGCCGGTTGCTACGGAATTTTGTCCGGTGTTTGAATCCGAATTGCTTGCGTCGCTTGCTTCAACGCGAAACAAAAGTAGATACATTCCTTCGATAGATTTATCAATTCGCCAATTTTCCGGTCCGGGCAAAATGTATTTTCCGCCCGGCGGCAGATTGACATTGAAACGGGTCAGAAGCGTGTAATGGCGTTGCGTTCCGCGCAATTCGGGCGGCAACGCGGCTTCGCTCAATAAATCTTGCGCTTCGGGCAGAGTTTCGCCCGGTTTGACGATTTCCCAACGTCCTTTTAGTCTGCCTGTTCCGGTGTAGCGAATTTCCACTGAGATTTTCGGCAATTTTTCATCTGGTTTGATAAATGGCACGACTTTTTCGCCGTCTTGCCAAAGAAGTTTAACCGCCGTCAGCGAAAATGGAACGCCCGCGCCGTTACCGCTTAAACGAATTGTAACGGGAATAAATTGGTCTTGTCCGCCGTTGGTGCTGACAAAACGGCGGACGTAAAAAAATCGCCCGTCGTTTCCGTTTGCCGCATCGGTGTAAGCGCGACGCGCCACCGATGGCGTGATTGACATAATATCGGTGTAGCGCGTTCCGTTTAAGCGCGATTGGTCGTAACGCGCCGGCAGATTTCCAAAAATTGTTGTCGGATCGCATCTGAAACCAACGTCGGGCGCGGCTGAAATTATCTCGCCACACCAAACGGCTTCGGTGGGCGTTAAATTTACGACATTGCTGAAAGTTAAATGAGCACTCGTCGCGCCTTGCGAATAAGCCGTTATATTGTCGGGCGAAACGGTTACTTGGGCGAAAGCCGAAAATGATAGTAGAAAAATAAATGTAAAAATAGAAGTAATTTTGTTCATAAAAACTCCCGGGAGCGCAGGCAGTCTTGTCTGCGCTCCTAGAAAAAGTTAAACGTCAATCCCGCGTTGATGATTTTAGTTCGCGTCCGATTATTGACATCGGCAATAAAATCACGATTGCGCGAGAAAGTATCGGCAAAACGGATAAATGTCTGCATTCCGAATTTTTTGAATTTGCTTTTTTCGAGATTGAAATTATACGCAAACTGCATATCGAAATTGATGTTTTTGTTGTTATTGGTTTTTGCCGCGTCGCCTGCCAAAGTGTTGGAAAAATTTCCGCTAAAAGTCGCGCCCTTAAACGGTTGTAAATTTACGCCAAAGGTCAGAGCCTTTGTTTTATTAACTTGGGCAAGTTCCAGATTGTTTGAATTTTCAAAGTTCAAACCGACGGTAAAACCGAAAATCGCCAACGGATTTACACCGACGGAAACGCCGTGAACGAAACCGATTTGGTCAGCAGTTTCACGTCCTGTTTGGCGGTTGTCGGCAACCGAACGATTGTAGCGATATTCAAAATTGAATTTGCTGAACTGCCACGCCGAACTAAAATTTTGATTAGTATTAACTTGGTCGGGAATCGTGCTGAGGTCAATTTCAAAACCGCCGTTCACCGGAATTCCCGCGCCGAATTGGTGCGTTTGGTCAATGCTATAAGCCAAACGCGGAAAAAACGGTGATGGTTTGTCGGACTTGCCGATAAAAGCGGAAACGGGAAGCGCGACGGAAAAACGGTTTGCTCGCGTCAACGATTTCAAAATCGAAGGCACATTGCTTAAATTGTCATTAAAGCGCGTGTGTCCGAATTGGAGCGCGATGTCGCCGATTGTGCCGTCAAGCGCGTAATCTTGCGCGGTTTTGTCAGCCGAAGCTGACGCGCCCAAAGATTTGAAAAGCGGTTCGACATATTCGTGTCGAAACGAAAAATTCAGATTGACGCTTTTTGTTTTGGTCAATTTCACATCCTTTAAAATCTGATAACTCGCGTCCAAATAATTCGCCGTTCGTGAAACTGCGGCAATCGGCACAGCGTTTCCGTCGGGGTCAAGCGATGTGTCCGCTGGATTTTGAAAACGGCTTAAAGTAAAGCCGAATTCGAGTTTGAAACGCTCGGTTCTGTCTTGTGTAACAAGGCGCAAACTGCCACCGCGACTTTGTTCGGCATCGTTGATGCGTCCTTCCGAAACATTATTCAAAGGTTGAATATAACCGTTAAAACCCGAAATTTCTACTCGCAAGGCATTTTGTCTTTTCGGAAAAA
>JANOXW010000146.1:0-2450 GCA_031418635.1 Acidobacteriota bacterium | reverse complement strand
CTTACAATCGAATCAGACTACATTCGAGTGTGGGTTATAAAAGCCCGATGCAATTTGAAAATGAGTTGAAAATTAAAAACACAAGGAGCAGCGAGAGTTTTGTGTCCTGATTAACTTGACCGTCTCAGTTGACGGCTTGTTTGACGGCGCGAAATTGCTGGTAACGCGCCAAGATTTTTATCGTTTCACCTCTGTCGTTTGTCGTAAAAAACGTGAATGTGCGAATCAGACTCAAAAGATTTTCGTGCGCGAAAACTCCGGCAACAAGCCGGTGCTGATTGCTTGCCGAACCGTATTCTTGCTCAAGGTCGCTGACATCCATCGGAAAAGCGTCTTTCCAATTGAAATAAAACTTTTCATTCGGCGCGGTGATTGTGCCGATTTTTGCCTTGTCGCGTGAAGTCGCAACGAGAAGTTGATTGTAATAAAAAAGCTCCCTATTGCTTTCTTCGCCTTTTTCGCCGCGTTGTTCGCTGTAACGAAGTAGCTGGTCAATCGCTTCGGCAATCGATTCATTGACCTTCGGCGATTTACATTCGATTACGCCGACGGGCAAGCCGTTCAAAAACAAAACGATGTCGGGATAAATGTTTCTGTCTGTGCCGATAACGCGGAGTTTCAATTGGCAAACAGCGAGAAAGGAATTTCTTTCCGGGTGTTTGAAATCTACATAATTCACGGTCGGGCTTTTGTCGCCCGTCCGACGATTTTGACTAACGCTTGTGCCTTCGCGCAAGCGTTGTAAAACCTGCTCGTTATTCGTCAGCAAATCGTTCGTTTGAAAGCGCGTGATTTTTGAAATGGCTTCGTCTATCTGGTCTTCGTCAATCCAATCGTTTATCTTGCGGAGCGCGTCGCGCAGTTCGGGCAAGAGAACCGTTTCATCAAAAGATTCGCGGAAAGATTCGGCGGGCGTTTGTTGTCTGTCCAAATCAACGATTTTCCAGCCCAATTTTTCGAGTTGGTCTAACAAGGGTTTTTCAACCCATTCTCTTTCATTGATTTTAATTTGCGGTGAAACTTGTTTTTCGGGCATAACGATTACTCTTTTTTACAATAAATTGCTTATTCTCGATTCTGCATTTTCCGTTAATAAATCTTGCATCAAGCCTTTTTTTAAGCTCAAAAGTTTATTTAGTTTTGTTTCCTCATTGATAAGTAAATCTCTTTTTTGTTCAAAAATTTTAATAATTTGACTTTGCTCTTCAATTTTTGGAAATGAAACAGGCAGTAATGCTAACTTTTCTTGAGTTAAGTGAGCAATACTTGTTTGAGAAGTTAAATTTGTGAATAGTCCTTTTTCATCTGCAAGTTTCATAAAATTAAGCAAAATTCGGGAAGAATGTATTTTTTAGCGCGTAGTCTGTGAATAGCTTTTTGAAAATAGCAGTTTTGCATTTCACCGCGCCACATTGCAGTTCGTCCGACTGCGCCGCCTTCACAAATAAGTAAATCACCAAATTTAAGTTCAAGTCTTTGTCTATCAGTATCGCTGAAACTCATCGTTTCTAAATCTGACAATTCCACCGAATCCCACAAGACGTTTCGGTTAGCCAAATATGGAAATTGATTTTTACCGCTTTAGCTTCTTTGTTTAGCATCTTACCCAAAATCATCTCGAATAGATTTCCGACAGAAGCAACTTCCCAATCTTTCGGGATTCTGCCGAGCGGCGAATCTTTAAATTCGTGCGTGGCTTCGGAACGGATTGCGCCGTTTTCATCAATGCCTTTGGTTAAAAGGTCGTGCAGCAATCCGCGTTTGATGCGTTTTTGCTTTTCTATCAACTTTTCGGTTTGCTCAATCGCTTTGTCAATCGAACTCAAAACCGCCGCGATTTTTGTTTAGTCTGCTTTTTCAATTGGCAAAGTTACACGAAATTTATTTAATTCTTTTCGTGTAATATGCTGCATCGTCGAGCCGTGAGCCGCTTTCAGTAGTTCGGGCAAATTGTATTCAATAAGATATTTGAGAAAGAATTTATCAACCTCGTCAAAGTTCACTACCTTGAATAAATGTTGGTTGAGCGCGGCTTTTCCGTTGCTCCAGAATTTAAGAAACAGCGAAGCACTCCAAGAAAAAATTAAATCTCCATTCTCGATTAAATTACGCGACGGAAGAAAACCCGAATAGTAATCATAAGAACTTTCAGGATTTTTTAATTGCTCAATCCGAATAATCGGCAAACCTTCTTTGCTCCAATCAGATGGTTTGAAGGCATAGCCGTTTATAAAGTCAGCAAGTTGCGGTAATGTTTTATCTTCCCACTTGCTCATAAATTTCTCTGTATCCTAATTTCGTTAAAAATTGATTGAGTTCCCGCGTTATTTCTTCGCGTTCGTTTTAGGTGCGGCGATTTATTTCCAGACGTTCAAAACCTTCGCGCCGGTGTCGGCAAAATCGTTGGTGTTGCGCGTGATGATGGTCAAATCGTATTCGAGCGCGGTGGC
>JANOXW010000145.1:0-2409 GCA_031418635.1 Acidobacteriota bacterium | reverse complement strand
CAAAATCCAAAATCCAAAATCATTTTACAGCCGTGCGGTAGAGATTTTTGTAACGACGCTTTCGAGTTTGACGCGCGACGGACATCTGTATCGCGTTGATTTGCGCCTTCGTCCTGATGGCAAAAATGGCGCGACTTCGATTAGCAAACCTTCGTTTCTAAATTATCTGGAAAATCGTGCGGCAATATGGGAATGGCTGGCGTATATCAAACTGCGCGGTGTGGCAGGCGATTTAGATGTGGCAATTTCAACCGAACGACTGGCGCGAAAAATCATTCACGAAAATGCACTAAAAGCCGATGTAGAAGAATTACAAGAGGAAACTTGGCGCGTGCGAAAAAGATTGGAAGAAGCAAAGGTTGCAACTCGGAAAAGCAAAGAAATTGACATCAAATTCGGCGCAGGCGGAATGTTGGACATTTATTTTGCGATGCGTTTTTTGCAGCTGCGCGACGATATTCCTGACGACGCGGCGCATCGCTCAACAGTTTTTATGCTTGATAAACTTTATGAAAATGACAGTTTGAACAAAGCAGATTTTCAAAATTTCTCACGCGGTTACGAATTTTTGAGCGAACTCGACCATAATTTGCGCCTCGTCGTCGGACGCTCCACGCGCTTGCCGGCGGCGAATCAAACCGCTTTGCAGACGATTGTTATGCGGATGGAACTTGCTTCAACCAAAGATTTACTGGAACAATTAACCTTTCATCGCCTCAACATTCGTGCTTCTTTTGAAAATATATTGAGATAAAGAAGCACGGGCAATGTGATAGTCAAAGAAAGTATCACAACCAATTAAACCTGTGTGATTTTCCCTTATACAATCAATTTTTATGATGAAACATTTTTTAACTTTAATTTTTATCTTCGGCTTTTCTATTACCGTTTTCGCGCAAACGGAAACTTTGACCAATAGCGAAATAATTTTGATGACCAAATCGGGTTTAAGCAATGAGCTAATCATTCGCAAAATCAAAGATTCTAATGGCAAATACGAAACAACGACAAATGCCTTGATTGAGTTGAAAAAAGCGGGCGTGAGCGATGCAGTTATCGCGTTGATGTTGGACAACAAAGCGGCAAATCCGCCACCGATTGCGGAAAATACACAAGGCTATTCAGACAGCGGTTCGACCAAATCAACCACGCATATCATTCTCGAACCAAAGGAAGCATTGCTTTCCGCCAAAACCATTGCTATCGAAAAGTCTTCGCTCAATCCTTCGCGTCAGGCACTCGAAAAAGAATTGCTCAAACGCCAAGATTGGCAGAAGTTGAATCTCAACCTTGTGCGCTACAAAGAAGGCGCAGATTTGTTTATCGAAATCGGCTTTGTGCCGCTTTCACTGATTACGCATCGCTACGTTTTTCGCGTCTATGACAACAAAAGCGGAACAGTCATCGCGGCGGGCGAAACAACTTCGTGGGGAAGTTTGGCAGAAAATCTGGCAAGAAACATTGCAAAATCGCTTGGTAAGGTGTTAAATAAGTAAGTGCAGTAATCTTTTACTTTACTTGAATTTTTATGAATATATCTCGCCTCTTTTATTTGTCTTTTATTGTTATAACCTTTTCAATCAATTTGTTTGCTCAATCGAAATCAAATGAAGGTGATTCCGATTTTCTTAGTTGGAACGCAAAAACCGCACAGTCTATAGGTGAATCTTGGCGGGTTAAAGGGCGCGTTGGTGGTTTTTTCGATACTCGCATACTTAGTACAAATAATTCTTTTAATTACAAATTGAGAGCTACTTTAATGTCTCCTGAGGCTATTCGGGCAGCGGCAAGAATAGAACAAATTCGTAGCCGGCTGACGAACGATGAAACAAAGAAATTAGTTGCCGAAGCTGAACAGGAAAATTTAGTTATCATTGTTGAAATTGATCCCCGCGAAGGTTCAGGAATTATACCCAATGACTGGAGGGCGTTTATTGGCTCACCAAATTCTTCTTCTGATGATCTAATTCGTGGAAATAGTAATAACAATCTGCGAAATAACAAAGCACTTCAATCTGTAAGCAAGCGTGATTACGATTATGATGTGTTTTGGATTTCATTTCCTTTGTTTAATAAAAATGGGGATTCATTATGGAAAGTTGTTCCAAATGAATTAGAACTTGTCGTCGGTATTAAAGATAAAGAAGGTAGAGTAACCTGGAAAGTAACAAATGAGTTAAGATTACGAATTGAAAATTTACTAAAATTAAAATCGGAGAAATCAAAATGAAAAAAATATCAACTATCTTAGTTTTTTGCGTAGGCGTAATTTTTGCACTACAAATTTCCGTCGCGGCGCAAATTCAATACAAAGTGCTGGCGACCAAAAAAACTTCGACAATGCAGAAAGAATTGCAAGAAGCGGCTGACGGCGGTTTTCGCTTCGAAGGCGTTGCGGGCGGTCCAACG
>JANOXW010000144.1:0-1913 GCA_031418635.1 Acidobacteriota bacterium | reverse complement strand
GAATGGAAAGCACATCTTCCAGTCTTTGCCAATTGTTTTTGCGCTCATTGATAAAACGATTCATAGTGATTTTGGATTTTGGATTTTGGATTTTGGATTAAAATTCTTAAACTGCTATCCGCTTAAAATAATGAGATAATACATTGCCAAGCGCAAATCTAAAATCTAAAATCTATAATGTCGGGAAAGAAAAGGGAGTGAGAAAAATGACGGCAATAGAATTAAATCAAGCGAAAATTAAAGTTGAAGCATTATTTCAATCGGCGATAGATGGCGAAGAAGTAATTATTACGCAAAATGAAAAACCCATCCTGAAACTCGTGCGTGTGAATCATTTGCTTGACGATGATTTGGAAACAAATGCGCTAGAAAAATTGCAAAAAATAAGGATTTCTGCTTCGCCTGACTTTTCAACCAACGCCAATCTTTATTCGATTGAAGATAATTAATGACAAATAAAAGGTTTCTTGATACATCTTTCACGATTGCGCTGATTAACGATAAAGACCAATATCACGAAAAAGCGCGGGAAATCTTGCCACTTTATATTCGGGATTATCTCGTTACAACTGATGCGGTTTTACTCGAAATAGGCAACGCGCTTGCCAAAGATTATAAAAGCGAAGCACTCGAAGTTATAAAAACTTTGCGAAATTCAAATAAAACCGAGATTGTTGAAATAAGTCAAAGTTTATTTGAAAAAGGCTTGGAACTTTACGAAAAATTTCACGATAAATCTTGGGGCTTGGTTGATTGTATCTCGTTTGTCGTAATGAAGGAACGCGACATAACCGACGCGCTGACCTGCGATAAACATTTTGTCCAAGCCGGCTTTCGCGCCTTGATGCTTTATTTGTCGAATTAAAAATGGCAGAAACAAAAAATACAGACGAAGAAGCGGCGATTGAGAAAACTTACGACTTGCGCGTAACGGGACGCTTGTTGCGTTATCTGAAACCTTATTGGAAACTCGCGGCGGTTGCGCTTGTGCTGACTTTTGTAACGAATATTTTAATCAGTCTGCAGCCTTATTTTACTAAAGTAGCGGTTGATGATTTTATTACGCCGAAAAAAACTGACGGCATTTGGCTGTTTTCCTTTGCCTTCTTTTGTCTATTTCTGTTTCGCTTTATTTTTTCTTACATTCAGGAAATTTTGCTCAACGTCGTTGGGCAAAAAGTGATGTTCGACCTGCGAACGCAGATTTATACCAAACTTCAACAACAGGAAGTCGCTTATTACGACAAAAATCCGGTTGGACGAATTATCACGCGCATCACGGGTGATGTTGACGCGCTCAACGAACTTTTTACGTCAGGCGTAATTGATGTTTTAGGCGATTTGGTGATTATTTTTGCGATTATCGGGATGATGTTTTGGCTCGATTGGAAACTTGCCGTTGTTTCTTTAATCACTGTTCCGCTTCTCTTTGCCGCGACTAATTGGTTTCGCAAACACGCCCGTAATGGTTTTGACAAAGTGCGGACGCGCACGGCTAAACTCAACGCTTTTTTGCAAGAACATATTTCGGGAGCGCAAACTGTCCAACTTTTTAACGCCGAACAAAAAACACAAGCGCGTTTTCACGACATAAACGATGATTACCGCGACGCAAATATCGAAACGATTTATTATTATTCGATTTTTTATCCGCTGGTTGATTTTATCGGCGCAATCGGCATCGCATTGGTTATTTGGTTTGGCGGTTATTTAATTTTAACTGATGTTTCGGCAAGCGGAAAGGCATTGACTATCGGAATTGTTATCGCTTTTATTCAATATTCGCAACAGCTTTTTCAGCCGATTCGAGATTTGTCAGATAAATTCAATGTTCTGCAAGCCGCAATTGTCGCATCGCATCGGATTTTTCTGTTACTCGATTTGCCCATTCAGGTCAAAACACCTGAAAAGCC